>DPWB01000286.1:1932-11306 GCA_003527885.1 Candidatus Competibacteraceae bacterium | reverse complement strand
CTGGTTCGAAAAGGCCGCCAATACGGGTCTACCCCTGGCCCAATACGGTTTGGGAATGCTCTACAGCAACGGCAGAGGGGTCGAGCGCGACTGGGTCAAGGCGCATCTGTGGCTGAATCTGGCGGCTTCCGGGGGCTATGTCGGCGCGGCCCAGCCGTTGGAGTACGCGGGCAGCCAACTCGGCGAACAAGAATTGGCGCGGGCGCGGGATCTGGCGCGCGAGTGGCGGCCGGTCACCGTGGCGGAAAACAAGGCAAACTGATGGTCGGTGTAGCTATGGGTGAAAACAGTGATCGCCAGTTGGCGGAGCGGGTGCGGGTGGCTTGCGTGCGAGCGGCGCTGGAGGCGTATCAGGATGCCGGGTTGATCGGCCTGTGCGCCGAAGGACGCTGGGAATATACCATCGGCGTGCTCAGACAACTGGATCTGGAACCGCTGTTGCGCGAGGAAACCCCGGAGGCTTCGCAGCTTGGTGGACAGTGAGTGGCGGCAGCCGGAAAACCCCGCGCTGTTTCGCGGTCGGCGTGTAGGCTTCCCCGCGCCGCGCGGGCATTGAGGCGGTGGCTCAATGGCTTTTGCGGTTGGGGTCCAACAAGTGTTGCCCGAGGTTCTTCACGAAATCCTCAAGCCGCGCCGACTCGGCGTGCAAGCGCTCGTTAACTTGGCATAGCGCGTTCGCCAGCCGGTAAGTTCGGGACAGCAGCTGTTCCAGGTCGTCCGTTTGCCACAGCCTGTCGAGGTTCACTTCCGGCGCGCCGTCGTTCAACGCCACGGCGCACCACTCGGGGATGCGATACATCAGCACCGATTCCCGGTCGTTGGCCAGACAGAGCGTGACCCCGAGCTCATATTTGCGCAATACCGTCACCACCTCGTCGAGGCAGCGCTGCATTTCCTCGCTGGGCCGCTCTTCGGTTTGCGGGACCTCCCCCTCGTTCGAAAGCTCCAGATCCTCGTCTACCCTGCTCATCTTGATGTGCCTCCCATGGTCCGGGTCGGGTTTGGGTTCAAACGAAAACCCCCGCGCGGGGATCTCGGTGGAGCGGGGTCAAGCGTTCGGATCGATGTCCCAAGCAAAGGGTCGCGGGTGGGTAAGGAGTCGTGTGAAATAGCGGTTTTCGAGTGAACGGTACATCAGAAAACCGATCCTATTATTATCGAAATAGTACGCCAATCATCGGTTGTCCGCCAGTTAGGTCTGGTGATCGCCCGCGCTGTGTTGGGAGGTTTTTCGCCATGTTTCGAAGCGCGTTGCTGTCCGCATCAGTGGTTCTGTCGGTTTTGGCCGGGCGAAGTTTCGCCGCCGACCCCCCGCTGGAACGCATTCGCTTGCCGCCGGGATTCACCGTCAGCGTTTTCGCCGACCGGGTGCCGAACGCGCGGGTCATGGTGCTCGGCGAGCGCGGTACGCTGTTTGTGAGCACGCGGGATGAAGGCGAGGTTTATGCGTTGCGCGACACCGACGGAGACGGTCGCGCCGAAACCCGCCGGACCATCGCCAGCCACCTCAACATGCCAAACGGCATCGCCTTTCGCGACGGGGCGCTGTACGTCGCCGCCGTGGATCGGATCTTGCGCTACGACGCCATCGAAAGCCGGCTCGACGATCCGCCCGAGCCGGTGCTGATCACCGATGCCTTACCGAAGGAGCGCGCGCACGGCTGGCGCTATATTGCCTTCGGGCCGGACGGCAAGCTGTACGTTGCGGTCGGCGCGCCTTGCAATATCTGCGACGAGCCGGGCTATGCGGAGCTGCGGCGGTTGAACGCCGATGGTTCGGGCATGGAAACCGTGGCGCGCGGCATCCGCAATACGGTCGGCTTCACCTGGAACCCGCAAGATCGGACCCTTTGGTTTACCGACAACGGCCGCGACTGGCTGGGTGACGACCGGCCGCCGGACGAGCTCAACCACGCTTCCCGACCCGGCCTTCACTTCGGCTACCCTTATTGCCACGGAGGCGAGCTGCTCGATCCCGACTTTGGCAAAGGCAAAAATTGCGCGGATTACACGCCACCCGTACAGAAACTGGGGCCACATGTGGCGGCGCTGGGGTTGGCCTTCTACACCGGCGCTCAATTTCCCGAACGCTATCGCGGCCAGCTTTTCATCGCCGAACACGGTTCCTGGAACCGCAGTTCGAAAATAGGCTATCGGGTGTCGCTGGTCACGCTGCGCGATGGCCGGGCCGTCAGCTACGAGCCTTTCGCCGAAGGCTGGTTGAGCGGCGAGCGGGCTTGGGGTCGGCCGGCTTACGTCTCGGTCATGCCGGATGGCTCGCTGTTGGTGTCCGACGATCATGCCGGGATGATTTACCGGATTCGCTACGATCGAGGCCGTGCGCCCAAAACCTGACCGAGCGAAGCTGCGAGACCTCCGACTTTCATGGAAACGGGCGAAGGTGACGGCACGGCGGCCGGGGCGGCAGGTTCCAACCGGCCGCTGACTTTTTTCAAGGTACTCCTCGGACTGTTCGTCCTCAACTCGGCGCTGACCTTCCAGAACCGCTGGCCGACGGTCGGGGTGCGCTGGGTTCCCGAACTCTCCACCGAGCTGGCGGGATTGCTGCTGGCGCTTGGCTTGGCCGTGGCGTGGCGGGGACTGCCGGGACCCTTGCTGCGGCGGGTGCTGGTCGGCGGGTTGCTGGCGTTCGTGCTGGGGCGCTATCTGGATGTCACCGCGCCGGCGCTGATGGGCCGATCTCTCAATCTGTACTGGGACAGCCGGCATGTTTTCCGGGTGGCGGCCATGTTCGCGGATAGCGTCGCCAGCTGGCAGTTGCTGCTGGCGGCCGTGGGGCTGCTGGCGTTCCTGGCCGGGTTGCTCGCGGTTCTGCGTTGGGCGCTAGGGGCCGTTCTGGAGGGAATGGCTCGACCGGTCGGCCGACGCTGGCTGGTCGCGCTGGCGCTGGTCTTGCTCGGGTTGTATGGCGTCGGGCGGCTGAGTTTGCGGCTGCCGACCGAACGGGCCTTCGCGCTGCCGGTTTCCGGGATGGCCGCCGAGCAGTTCCGGCTGGCGCTGGGCGCGACGGTTTTGCGCAATCGCAACTGGCTGGCCGCACAGCCGCCGTTGCCGGGGTCGAATTTGCGGCGGTTGGGGCGGGGGGATTTGCTGGTCTTGTTCTTCGAGTCCTACGGCGCGCTGGTTTTCGACGATCCCCGCTTCGCCGTTCCGCTGGCGGGCGAGTTCGCCGCGCTGGAGCGGTCGCTGGAAGCCGCCGGCTGGAACAGCGCTTCGGCGCGGGTCGATTCCAGCACCTTTGGCGGCCTGTCCTGGCTGGCGCACTCCAGTCTGTTGTCCGGGGTGCGCGTCGCCGATCCGGGCGATTACCGCGATTTGCTGGCCTCGGATCGCGACACGCTGGTCGGCCGTTTCGCCGCCGCCGGTTACCGCAGCGTCGCGGTCATGCCGGGTCTCAAATATCCGTGGCCGGAAGGCGAGTTTTACCGTTTCGACCGGATCTACGACGCCGGACGGTTGCACTATGCCGGACCGGCTTATGGGTGGTGGGCCATACCCGACCAATACAGCCTGTACCGGGTCCACCGGACGGAGGTCGCGCCGGCGGGTCGGCCGCCGCTATTGGTATTTTTTCCGACCATCAACAGCCATATCCCCTTCGCGCCGCTGCCGCCTTACCGGCCGAATTGGGCCGAAGTCGAGGCGGCCGTCACTTCCGATACCGTTCCGGCGGCAATGGCCTTGAGTGATCGGCTGAATGGCGGCGAACTGGCCGCCGCCTACGTCGAGAGCGTCCGTTATAACTTGGCGGTGTTGGGCGGCTATTTGCGCGAGCACGCGCCGAAAGACGCTTTGCTGTTGGTGCTCGGCGACCACCAGCCGCCGGCGGTGGTGGGCGGTCGAGATATTCCCTGGCAGGTGCCGGTCCATCTGTTCTCGCGAAACGCCGAGCTGATCGCGGCGTTTCTGGCGGTGGGGTTCGAACCGGGGCTGCGGCCGGGCGCGACCGTTCTGGGCGGCGTCGAAACCCTGGGGCCGTTGTTGTTGAAAACCCTGGACGTTGACCGGCCAACGCCAGCGCCGGCTGGCGGCGGGCCTCCAGTTCGGTGATCAGCGTCGCCGCGAGCTCCGGCGGGCCAGCCAGACGACATCCAAGGCAAAGGATATCGCCAGCAAGACGAGGGCGACAGCGGCCAGCCGGTTAGTCCAGGGCGGGACCAAAACCGGTGTCAGACACAGGACCAGCGTCACGCTTTGAACCACGCAGATGGTTTGGCGGCGCTTGCGCGGCGGCAACGGCTGTTGCAACCAAGGTAAAACCTGACCGAGCGCGACGAAGCCGTAGCGCATCCCGCCCGAGAGCAGCACCCACACGCCCGCTTTGGCGGAGTGATACACCAAAACGGCCAGCACCAGAATGAGGAAGGCGTCCACTTCCAGGTCGAAGCGAGCGCCGAACCGGCTCGCCAACCCGTGGCGTCGGGCCAGCCAGCCGTCCGCGCCATCGAGCAGCAAGGCTAGACCGGCCAGGGCGGCGATGGACCAGCTCAAAGTGGGTGTCGGCTCAAAAGGGCCGATCAGGCCGGCCGCTAGCGCGGCGATGCCGGCCCGCGCCAGCGTGACCCGGTTGGCTGCGCCGAAGCGCTGCAAGGGCAAATGCTGGGGCAGGAACGGCGACAGCATGAGCAACAGGCCCGCGAAGACCGCCACGGCTTGGCTGACATAAGCCAGAGACAGATGGAATTGCTGGCCGATCACGGCCGCCGCTACCGCGACCAGCAGCAGCGCGGTCCCAGTATCGAACAGGGCGCTGACCGCGAGCGGTCGCAGTCGGGAGCGGAACGACGGATCGGTCGGCGGGACGGACGACGGTGACTCAGCCATCGGTTCCGTCCAGCGGCTGGATCAGTTCGCGCAACACCGCTGTCGCATAGGCGCCAGCCGGCAAGCCAAAACTCAGGATGGCGGTGCCGGGGTTCGGTAGCTCCACCTCTGCGTCGCGCACCATCAATCGCAAGGCGCGGCGTTCCTGCCGCAAACCTTCCGCCGCCAGTCCGGCGCGAAACACCGGCATGGTCGCCGCAATCGCTTCCTCCAGTTCCCGCACCCGGCCGCCCGATAGTAACTCGCCCGCGCCCCACAGCGGCCCGGTCGGGTGCAGGTCGAATTCCGCCACGCGCCGGCGGATCGTTTCATCCGGTTCGGCGGCGCTGAAAATGCTGTGGCTGCCGGCCAGCATCAGCACCTCACCCGGCAGCGGTTGATTCCAGGTACGGTCGCCGATCCGCCGCGCCAGCACCGCATTGAACAGCGCCGAGCGGGCGGCGGACAGGTACAGGCCGCGCCGGTGCCGGTCCCGCACCGTTTCCTCGCCGCGCAGCATGGCTTCAGCCCGCTCCAGGTTGCCGCCCTCGCGGCCGAAACGTTGCTCGCCGAAGTAATTGGGTGTGCCGTTGGCGGCGATGAGCGACAAGCGCTCGGTCAGTTCGGCGGGGTCGCCTCCGAGATCGCGCGCGACGATGCGAAAGACGTTGCCGGCCAGCGCGCCGCGCCGCAGCTTGCGCGGATGACGCACCGCTGTCAGCACCGTGAAACCGGCATCCGGACCGCCAGTCCAATCCGGCTCCGGCCGGCCGGGCAAGTGGACTGAAAACCACTGTTCGGTCACGGCGCGCCGGTCTTTGAGCCCGGCGTAGCCGACCGCTCCGGCCGGTACGCCCGCCCGTTCCGCCAAGCGCCGCGCCACCCAATCGGTATTGGCGTCGCGCTTGCGCACCCAAAGCCAGACATGCTCGCCGGCGCCCTCCAGCGCGAAACCCAGTGTCTCGCGGACCTGAAAATCATCCGGCGTGGCGCGCAACCGGCCCCGCAAGCAAGGTCGGCCGCAGGCGTAGGGGAGTTCGGCGCTTGAGTCGGACACGGTGGAACGTCGGAGATTTGTTGGCTTGCTTAGCCCGTTTGAGCGCTGTGATCCGGCGCGGCCAGCGGGATGACGTAGAACAAGATCGCAAAGAAATGCAGGATACTGCCCGCCAGCACGAAGCCGTGCCAGATGGCGTGATGGTAAGGCAGACGCTTCCAGACATAGAAAGCGACGCCGGATGTATAAGCCAGCCCGCCTGACAGCAACAGCAGCAACCCGCCCGGCGCGACGCTGTTCAGCAACGGCTTGATGGCCACCAGCACCGCCCAACCCATGCCGATGTACAGCCCGAGCGACAGCAGGGTCGAACGGCGGCCGCGCGCGACGCGCAGCGCGATGCCCGACAGCGCCAGCCCCCAAATGACCGCGAACAGCGACCAGCCCCACGGCCCGCGCAGGTTCACCAGCAGGAACGGGGTGTAGGTGCCGGCGATCAGGAGGAAAATCGCCGAATGATCGAGCGTGCGCAACACCGCCTTGACGCGCGGCAGGGGAATGCTGTGATACAGGGTCGAGGTGGTGTAGAGCACGATCAGTGCCGCACCGAAGACGCTGCACCCGACGATGTGCCAAGCGTCGCCGTACAAGCTGGCGAACGCGGTCAACACCCCGAGCCCGGCGATGCCCAGCACGATCCCCACACCGTGAATCACGCTGCTGGCGACTTCCTCGCCCAAGGTGTAATGCGGCGGATGACGTTCGACGGTCACGGCGGTCTCCTCCATGGCGATGGCGATGGCGATGGCGAACAGGACAGCGCCCGCTGTCCGTTACGCGCCGTTGCTATGCACTCATTCGGACTCGCGAGAGCGTTCTTGGTTTCAAGCCCGCGGGTCCCGACCGGGTTGGCGCTGTCGGGTTCTCCAGGCGCTGCCATTCCCCGCCGGCGGCCGGTCCCCACGTTATCCGTCGGCGATCGGTTCCTGTCAACGATAGGCGGCATGTTACAATGCATTTTTTCTTTCGGATGGGCTATGCGGGGCGAATGACGGCGTTTCATGAGTATCGAACGGGCGATTATCGAAGGTTGCGAGGCGCTGGCTATCCGGTTACCGGAGGGCGCCAGCGCGCGCCTGAGCGCTTATTTGACCCTGCTTGAGCGCTGGAATCGGGCCTATAATCTGACGGCCGTGCGCGACCCCGGGGCGATGGTGGTCCGGCACGTGTTGGACAGCCTGTCGATTTTGCCCTGGCTGGAGGGTCCGCGCGTGCTGGATGTGGGCAGCGGCGCCGGCCTGCCGGGGATTCCGCTGGCCGTCGTCCGCCCGGACTGCGAGTTTTGCCTGCTCGACAGCAACGGCAAGCGGACTCGGTTCCTGACCCAAGTCGCCGGCGAACTGCGGCTGCGAAACGCTCGCGTGGTGCGCGGCCGGGTCGAGGATTACCGGCCGGAGAACCTGTTTGATACCGTGGTGTCGCGGGCGTTTGCGACCTTGGCCGACATGGCCGCGGACGCCGGCCGTTTGTGCGCTCCCACCGGCCGCTTGCTGGCGATGAAAGGCGTGTTTCCCGACGACGAGCTGGCGCGTTTGCCCGCCGGTTATGTCGTGGTGGACGTTTACCCGCTGCGGGTTCCGAGTCTGGACGCCGAACGCCATCTGGTCCATCTGGCCCCCGCGCCCGCTCCCTGAGGTTGAGATCATGGCTACCATCATCGCCATCGCCAATCAGAAAGGTGGGGTCGGCAAGACCACGACCGCCGTCAATCTGGCCGCCTGTTTGTCGGCGCTGCGGCAAAACGTGCTGCTGATCGATCTCGACCCGCAGGGCAACGCCACCATGGGCTGCGGCGTGGACAAACACGCCGTCACCGCCACCAGTTACGATGTGCTGTTGGGTGAGGCGACCTTGACCCAAGCGCTGCAATGGGTCGAGAAGGCGCAAATGCAACTGCTGCCGGCCAACGGCGATCTGACCGCCGCCGAGATCAACCTGTTGAAAACGGAAAACGCGCCGGGCCGCTTGCGCGCCGCGCTCGCGCCGGTGGAATGGAATTTCGACACCATCATGATCGACTGTCCGCCGTCTCTGAACATGCTGACGGTCAACGCGCTCACCGCCGCCCAGGCGGTGCTCATTCCCGTCCAGTGCGAGTATTACGCGCTGGAAGGTCTGTCGGCGCTGCTCGACACCATCGACAAGGTGCGCAAATCCACCAACCCGGACTTGCGCGTCGAGGGCGTGCTGCGGACCATGTTCGACCCCCGCAACCGGCTGGCCAATGAAGTGTCGGCCCAGTTGCTGGCGCATTTCGGCAAGGCGGTGTTCGAAACGTTGATCCCGCGCAACGTGCGGCTGGCGGAAGCCCCCAGTTACGGGTTGCCGATCATCCATTACGATGACGGCTCGCGCGGCGCGCAAAGCTATCGGGAACTGGCGAAGGAAGTGCGTAAACGCCTGCGGCGGCCGGCGGCCAAAAAGATGGCGGGGAACGGGGCTGGAACATGATCAGAAAAAAAGGTGGCCTCGGTCGTGGCCTGGATGCCTTGTTGGGCGCGGGAGCCGCGGCGGCCGGCCGGAATGAACCCGCCTCGGAGCCGGCGCTCGCGGAGACGCTGCGATCCCTGCCGCTCGAATGCATCGTCAGGGGGCGCTACCAGCCCCGGCAGGATTTACGCGAAGACCGCTTGCGGGATCTGGCGGAATCGATCCGGGCTCAGGGCGTGGTGCAGCCGGTCGTGGTGCGGCCGCTCGCTGGAGAGCGCTACGAGCTGATCGCCGGGGAGCGGCGCTGGCGGGCCGCGCAGCTGGCCGGATTGCGCGAGGTGCCGGCCGTCGTGCGCGAGGTCACGGATCGGGCCGCCATCGCCATGGCGCTGGTCGAGAACATCCAGCGCGAAGACCTGAACCCGCTGGAGGAAGCGACCGCGCTCCAGCGTTTGATCGATGAATTCGAGCTGACCCACCAGCAGGCGGCCGAAGCGGTGGGCCGGTCGCGAACGGCGGTGAGCAACCTGCTGCGCTTGTTGGAACTGAGCGAGGAAGTCCGCCAGTGGGTGCGCGAGCGCAAGCTCGATATGGGCCATGCCCGCGCCCTGCTGCCGCTGCCGCCCGCCTTGCAGCAGGAAGCCGCCCGCCAGGTGTTGCTGAGAGGCTTGTCGGCGCGGGAAACCGAGGAGCTGGCGCGCCGCCTGCAACAGCCGACGGCGGCGACGCCCGCGCGCGCCAAAGCGTTCGATCCCGATATTCGCTCCTTGCAAGACGATCTGTCGGAACGGTTGGGCGCCCGGGTCCAATTGCGGCACGATACCACCGGCAAAGGCCAAGTGGTTATTCACTACAACAGTCTAGATGAATTGGACGGCATTATTGCACGGGTGAAGTGACACGGTGATTTTCGTTGACCCCGCCGCGCTAAATTCCCTATAATCCGTGGCACTCTACGGGAGCCGAAAGGACCAGGGAAACCGAATCTTAGGCAAAAGATCGGGCTTTCGCGGGGTGAGAAAATCAAATAAACAAAACAGAATATAACTATTTAAAACATGCC
>DPWB01000286.1:0-1575 GCA_003527885.1 Candidatus Competibacteraceae bacterium | reverse complement strand
CAGGTCACCCGAAAGATCACCACCATCCAATTGCTCCTCACGCTGTTGATCGCGGTGGGTTCTTTTGCCTTCGGCAATGTCAAGACGGCTTACTCCGCCTTGATCGGCGGCGGCATCAGCACGCTCGTCACCCTGTATTTCGCCAGTAAGGTCTTTTCGGTGCGCGTCGGCGCGCCCGCCGCCAAAATCGCCCGCGCCTTTTACCTGGGCGAAGTGGTCAAGCTGCTGTTGACGGCGATCTTGTTCGGCGGCGCTCTGTTCTGGCTCGATGTCTCGCCCCTGCCGCTGTTGCTGGCGTACAGCGCCGCGCTGATGGCCTACTGGCTGGCTTTACCCTTCACATTCGACGCTTCGGTGAGCACGCTATGAGCGAATCCGGTCATTCCGCAACGGGATACATCATCCACCATTTGACCAACCTCAAGGTCGGTGAAGGCTTCTGGTCCCTGCACCTGGATACGATGTTCTTCTCGATCGCCTTGGGCGGCTTTTTCCTGTGGCTGTTCATGAGGGCGGCGAAATCGGCCACCAGCGATGTGCCCGGACCTTTGCAAAATTTGTGCGAGATTCTGGTCGAGTTTGTCGATACGCAGGTCAAGGATTCTTTCCACGGCCGTAACCCGGTCATCGCTCCGTTGGCTCTGACCATTTTCGTTTGGGTGTTTCTGTGGAATTTCATGGATTTGTTGCCGGTTGACCTATTGCCGTCCATCGCCGCCCTGTTCGGCGTTCCCTATCTGCGCTCCGTGCCCTCCACCGATTTGAATTCGACCTTCGGCCTGTCGATTTCGGTGCTGCTGCTGCTGTATTACTACAGCTTCAAGGTCAAGGGTCCGACCCATTTCACCATGGAAATCCTGACCCATCCCTTCGGCATCTGGTTCATGCCCTTCAACCTGCTGCTGCGGATCGTCGAGGATCTGGCCAAACCCATCTCGCTCGGTCTGCGTCTGTTCGGAAACCTCTACGCCGGCGAGTTGATTTTCATCCTGATCGCGCTGTTGCCCTGGTGGATCCAGTTCTTGCTGGGTTGGCCGTGGGCGGTGTTCCACATTCTGATCATCACCTTGCAAGCTTTTATCTTCATGGTGCTGACCATCGTCTATCTCAGCATGGCCCACGAGGACCATTGAGCGTCGCCAATAGCTTGGCCGTTCGAATGGCGGTCGCGGGTCCGCGTTAATCGGTTTTTTTCATCCACACCACAATCTCTAGACGGGAGACACTAATGGAAGCTGCAAGCCTGATTGCCAACGTGCAGGGTATGACCGTTATCGCCGTGGCTTTGATCATCGGCCTGGGCGCGCTGGGTACCGCCATCGGTTTCGCCCTGTTGGGTGGCAAGTTCCTGGAAGGCGCCGCCCGCCAGCCCGAAATGATTCCCGCGCTGCAAGTGAAAATGTTCATCGTTGCGGGTTTGCTCGACGCGGTGACCATGATCGGCGTCGGCGTGGCGTTGTTCTTCACCTTCGCCAACCCGTTCCTCGGTCCCGTCAACGCGGCCTTAGGGCATTGATCGTCCAGCTCTGTGACGCGTTCATCCGTGTACCCGAGGAGGTAATCGCGTGAACTTCA
>DPWB01000137.1 GCA_003527885.1 Candidatus Competibacteraceae bacterium | reverse complement strand
GTTTCTTGGTAGATGTTTTTTGTTTTTTTGTCAAGCAGAAGACGGCATACGAGATCTAGTACGGTCTCGTGGGCTCGGAGATGTGTATAAGAGACAGTCTTGAGGGTGTTCAGCACGATCGGCGCACCACAGAAGTGGTTGACCTTTTCCTTCTTGATCAGGTCGAACACCAGATCGGCGCGCACTTGCCGTAGACAAACATTGGTGCCGACGGTGGCGGCGATGGTCCAGGGAAAGCACCAGCCGTTGCAGTGAAACATCGGCAAGGTCCACAGATAAACCGGATGCAGGCCCATGTCCCAGACCATGGCGTTGCATACCGCGTTCAAATACGCGCCGCGATGGTGGTAGACCACGCCCTTGGGATTGCCGGTGGTGCCGGAGGTGTAATTGAGGGAAATGGCTTGCCACTCGTCGGCCGGATTTTGCCAGGCGAATTCGGGATCACCCTCGGCCAGAAACGTCTCGTAATCCAACTGCCCCAGCTTCTGGCCGCCCGCGTACTGCGGGTCGTCGACATCGATCACCAGCGGGCGCTTGCCGGGTTCCATCAATTGCAGCGCCTTGCCGATGGTGTCGGAAAACTCGCGGTCGGTGAACAGGATCTTGGCCTCGCCGTGGCCGAGCATGAACGCGATCGCCTCGGCGTCCAAGCGAATATTCAGAGTGTTGAGCACCGCGCCGTTCATCGGCACGCCAAAGTGCAACTCGAACATTTCGGGGATGTTCGGCAGCATCGCCGCCACCGTATCGCCGATCCCGATCCCGCGCCGTTGCAGCGCCGAGGCCAGCCGCCGGCAGCGGGTATAGGTGTCCGCCCAATTGCGCCGAACCGGGCCGTGCACCGAGGCGATTTTATAAGGATAAACGGCGGCGGCGCGCTCGATGAAGGTCAGCGGGGTCAGCGGCACGAAGTTGGCGGCGTTCTGGTCCAGATGCATGGCATAGGGGTTGTGGCCGTTGGCGCTCATGATGCGGTTTCCTCCGGTGGAAGGTATCGGTGTGGTTATGGCGAGGAGCGGTCGCCGCCCCTCAGCGGCCTTTCCATTCCGGCTTGCGCTTGGCCATGAAGGCGTCGATCCCTTCGCGGGCATCGTCGCTGTTCATGTTGCAAGCCATGGTTTCGCTCGCACAAGCATAGGCGGCTTCCAGACCCATCTCCAACTGTCGGTAGAACAATTCCTTGCCCATGGCGATGGCCAGCGGCGATTTGGCGCAAATGGACTCCGCCAGTTTCCAGACGGCGGCGTCCAATTGGTCTTGCGGCGCGATGCGGTTGATCAAACCCTGCTGCAAAGCGGTCGGCGCATCGATGAAATCGCCGGTCAACAACAGATCCAGGGCTTGCTTGCGGTTCAGGTTGCGGCTGAGCGCCACGCCGGGGGTGGCGCAGAACAGGCCGACGTTGATGCCGGAGGTCGCGAAACGGGCGTTATCGGAAGCCACCGCCAGATCGCAGGCCGCCACCAGTTGGCAGCCGGCGGCGGTGGCGATGCCGTGCACCCGCGCGATCACCGGTTGCGGCAGGCGGTTGATGGTCACCATCACTCGACCGCACTGATCGAACAGCGCCTTGTGAAAGGCCGGATCGGTGTGCGAGCGCATCTCCTTGAGGTCGTGGCCGGCGCAAAAAGCCGGGCCGCTGCCGGCGATCACCACCACCCGCACGCTCTTGTCGGTCGCCGCCCGGTCCAGCTCGGTTTGCAGCGCGGCCAGCATGGCTTGGGACAAGGCGTTGTAGTGCTTGGGTCGATTGAGCGTCAGCGTGGCGACGCCCGCTTCGGTCTGACACAGCACGAGACTTTCTTCGGAAGGAACGGTCGCGGTCATAGGTGGTTCTCCTCTCGCTACGGTGGACGGTTTGCTCGAAATTACGCAAGGTGGGGTATATTCTATCCGTCAGCTTCAACGGCCTATCGATTGGTCTACCTACAGAGTAGCAACCTTTGGCGGGATTGGATCGTTGCCCTAACCATGGCCTTTTTAAAGGAACTGTGTAACGGCGCGCCGCCGTTCCTGGCCGATTGCCGCCGCAACCCGTTTCCGTGCCGCCGGCGGGCGTTGTTGGTCGCAAGCAGCGTGCCGATCTTACGCGGCAGTTTGCTGGAAACGCTGCTGGAGCAAGCGACGGCAGGCGCGCAGCGCTGCGGGGGCCAGCGCGGTTTGCCGCCGCAGCGCCGGCAAGATGAAAAATTCGGGGCGGGAACGGTATGACCGCACAGAACGCCGTGCTGGTTTACCTCGTGGACGATGACTCCTCGGTTCGTGATTCGCTTCAGAGTCTGTTGGAGTCCGTCGGCTTGCGGACACAGAGTTTCGCCGACACCGAAACCTTCCTGACGGCTTACCGGCCCGACTGTCCGGGTTGCCTGTTGCTGGATGTGCGTATTCCCGGTCGCAACGATTTGAGTTCCCAACAACTGCTGCGCGACCGGGGGATCGATGTGCCGGTGGTGATCATCACCGGACACGGCGATGTGGCGATGGCGGTGACCGCGATGAAGCAGGGCGCGCTGGACTTCATCGAAAAACCTTTCAACGACCAGATGCTGCTGGATTGCGTCCACAGCGCATTGACCGAAGATCGCATCCGGCGGCGAACGCGCGCGCAGCGTCAGGTGCTGTTGGCCCGGCTTAAAACCCTGACCCCGCGCGAGCAGGATGTCTTGCGGCAAGTGGTGGAAGGACTTTCCAACCGGAAAATCGCCGAGCTGCTGAATTTGAGCCGCAAGACGGTGGAAGTCCATCGCGCCAAGGTCATGCAGAAAATGCAGGCCGAGACCCTATCCCAACTGATCCGTATGGCGATGGCGCTTGATATCCTCCAAATTTTCGATGCGACGGGCGCTATCGCCTCGCCGAAAGCCGCCTTGATCGAATAGGCGCTATCAGCATCATGTGTTTGATTTTGTTCGCTTATCGCTGCCATCCGAGCTATCCCTTGGTGGTGGCGGCCAACCGCGATGAGTTTTACGAGCGCCCGACCGCGCCGCTGGCGGCTTGGGATGACGCGCCGCAGGTGGTGGCCGGACGCGACCTCAAGGAGGGGGGTACTTGGCTGGGTATCACCCGTACGGGCCGTCTGGCGGCGCTAACCAATTACCGCGACCCCAGCCGCCTGATGCCAAACGCGCCGTCGCGGGGTCGGCTGACCGGCGACTACCTGCGGGGGGAGAGCGCCGCGCTGGCTTATCTGAACCGGCTGGCGCATCAGGCGAGCGCCTATAACGGCTTCAATCTGCTGTTGGGCGATGCGGCAGGCTTGTTTTATTACGCTAACTACGGGGACGCACCCCGCGCGCTGAAGCCGGGGCTCTACGGTCTGAGCAACCGGTTTCTGGATAGCCCGTGGCCGAAAGTGCGCCGGGGTCGGGCAGCCTTGCAACGCCTGCTGGCGGAAGCGTCCGATCCGAGCTCGGATGATTTATTGGGGCTCCTGACGGATCGCACGCCCGCGCCTGACGACGAGCTTCCCAGTACCGGCATCCCGCTGGAATGGGAGCGCTGGTTGTCGCCGCTGTTCATCACCGCGCCGGGCTATGGGACTCGCGCCTCGACGGTGCTGTTGGCCGATAATCTCGGCCGCGTCCGCATGGTCGAAGCGACATGGCCGGACGGCGGCCGGCGAGAGTTTCAAACGGAATGGCCGACCCGGTGATGAGGGCGGCCCGCGCGCGTGAATGGAACAATGACACGCGGTTCGATCCAAATCCGCGAAAAACCGTCTCTTGTTCGGGCAAAGCCCGATCGGCTATCCTACACAAACTACATACCAATAAACCCGGCGACGGGTAGCCGGTTTTTCCAAGACTCCCTCCCTGCTTGGCCCCGGTAGCTCAGTTGG
>DPWB01000013.1 GCA_003527885.1 Candidatus Competibacteraceae bacterium | reverse complement strand
GGTCTCTTGTTCTTTTTTCAAGCAGAAGTAATTTTCCGCCCCTGACAGAGGACTACTTCTGGTCAGCTTCACCGGTTGCTGGCAGTTCAGACCACGCATGGTTGATAGACTTCACCAGCGGTGGCTTGGGCAATATAAAAAACCGGATCGAGGCCAACCACATTTTTTTGGTGCGCGGCGGAAAATCCTTTTTAAATTTTGATGCGGTGTTGATCGGGATTTCGCAAAGTTTGATCGATCACTATTACCAGTCAATTCTCGGCCGCGGTCCAGATCCCAGTGGTTTGAGTTATTGGCCAAGCGAAATCAGTCGGTTGCAAGCATTAGGCATCGATACCCAAGAAGCATTTCGCGTGATGGCGGGCGGATTTTTCGGGAGCGTGGAATACGTGGCCAAAAATACCAGCGACCGCCAATACGTGACCGATCTTTATGAAACTTTCTTCCGGCGCACCCCTGATAGCGGCGGCCTCGCTTATTGGACTGATCGGCTCGCGCAAGGAATACCCCGGTCGATAGTCCTGTTCGCGTTCTTGTTCTCTCCCGAGTTCGGCAGCTATATGCAGGGGCTTTTCGGAAACACCTCCGGCCGCGCCGAGTCGTACGCCGTGGTCGATTTCTATCGGGGTTTCCTCAATCGCTTGCCGGACTCCGATGGTTTCAGCTATTGGCTGAGCCGCTTCCGCAGCGCGCAATGCCAAGGAGCCGCTGCGGTTAGCAGCCAGGTCAACAGCATTTCCTCTCAGTTCCTAAGCAGCGGTGAATATCTAAACCGCAATCGTACCAACCGGGACTACGTGGCCGATCTCTATTATGCGTTCCTACGTAGGGGCGGCGATTTGAACGGCTTTAATTATTGGACCAATCAACTCGGCAGTGGCTCCCAAACTCGCGAGCAATTGCGCCTTCAATTCCTAAACTCCGCCGAATTCCAAAATCGGGTGACTCAAGTTATCAATCAAGGCTGTATGCGGTGATCGACCAAGCCAGGGAAGGCTTTTGCCGCGCGGACAACCCGATAGGGTCATCGTAAGAAAAGCGGCTGGCAATAATGATGGCCGCTCCTGGTGCGCTGCTAAGCCGCCACTTTTTAAAGAAGAATAGGCTTGCCGGTGGCTTCAGGTCGCGAGCTTGCGGCCGAGCTTGCGTTCGACGGATTCGATTTTGCTTTTCAGCCGCCCGGCCGGGCCGGCGCGGTAATCGACTTTGATGTGCGTGCCGACGCGGCTGTGGCGTTCGGCCAGATGTTTGAAACAGCGGCCGACCACCGCCATCACCTCGTCCCATTCGCCTTCCAGAATGGTGCCCATCGGCGTCAGTTGATAGGGCAGGCCGCTTTGATCCACGATGTCGAGAATCTGCGCCACGTATCGGCTGACGCCTTCCTCGACGGTGTGCGGGGCCATTTGAAATTCGAGCAAAACCATATCGGCCTCCAGTGAAGGCGCATGGCGACCGATATAAACCGCCATGCGGGTTAATGGGTGGCAGGTGGAATGGGATTCCTCAACCGCCGACGTGCGCCCCAATTGCGGCGTTGACCTCGTGCGCCTTTTCCAGCATCGCCATGTGGCCAGTTCCTTCCAGAATCTTGACCGTCGCGCCCTCGGGGGCGTTGGCGGCGTGCGCCGAGGGAATTACGTGATCGTCGCGCCCCCACAGCACCAGCACCGGCTTGCCGCTGGCGGCGAGCGCATCGACGGTCCGTGCCGTCTGTCGGCCATCCTTGAACAGCGCCGCACCGAGTTCGGCCAGCAGCGGCTCTACGCCGTCCATGCGCTTGTACTTCAGCATACCGTCGATCATCTGCCGGCTCACCAGCGCCGGGTCGGCGAACAGCAGCTCCAGCACCGGCTTCAACTCGCGGCGCGACCGCGCTTCGACGAAACCGCCGGTGTACGCGGTGTTGATCTCCGCGCCGAAACCGGCCGGACTGATCAGTGTGACGCTGGCAACGCGGTCGGGGGCGTCACCCGCCAGTTGCGCGGCGATGGCCCCGCCCAAAGAATGCCCGACCAGATGCGCCTGCTTGACGTTGATGGCATCAAGGAAATGCACCACGAAAACCGCGAGCGCCTCCAGCGTTGTCCCCGGCAGCTTGACGTCGCTCTGACCGTGGCCGGGCAGGTCGAACACGATGACCGGCGAATGCTCGGCCACCGCGTCGATATTGAACAGCCAGTTGTCCAGATCGCCGCCGAAGCCGTGGATGAACAACACCGGCGTGCCCGCTTCGAGACCGCGCCGGGCGTAACGCACGCCGATGCCATCGACCGTGACGGTCTGAAAAACCGAGCCTTCCTCTTCCTCGCCCTCGCTGGCGGCGGGCACCACGTAAGCCGCCACGTAGGCGTCGATTTCCTCCTCGCTGACCCCGGTCGGAGCCATCACCCCCAGCAGCGCCTTCACCGGTAGCACCTCGCCGGGCTGGGCGATGCGCCGCCGCAGCAGCCCGGCATCGGCGGCTTCCACGTTGCTCGCCAGCTTGTCGGTTTCGACATCGAGGATCGGCATTCCGACCTCGATGGTCGCGCCTTCCTCGACCAGCCAAGCGTTGACGGTGCCTTCTTTCATCGACAGGCCCCACTTGGGCATGACGATAGGCGTGATCGGACCCGCCATCAGGTTTTCCCCTTTTTCATCGTGCGGCGCGCGGCGTCGGCGATCTGTGGGCCGCCGGGGATATAGAGGTCTTCGAGCGCCGGCGAGAACGGCACCGGGACATGCGGCGGCGTCACCATTTCGATCTGGGCCTTCAGCGCGCCGAAGGCTTGCATCGCCACCTGCGCCGAAATATCGGTGGCGATATTGCAGCGTGGGCTGGCTTCGTCCACGCAGACCAGCCGGCCGGTTTTCTCCACGCTTTCCAGCACCGTATCGATATCCAGCGGCGACAGGGTGCGCAGGTCGATGACTTCGGCCTCGATCCCTTCCTTTGCCAGCAGCGCCGCCGCTTCCAGCGCGCGATGCACCATCAACCCGTAGGCGACGATGCTGACATCCTTGCCGTCGCGCACCACGCTGGCTTCGCCGAACGGCACCGTGTAGCTTTTCTCCGGTACGTCACCCTCGAAGCCGTACAGGTTCTTGTGCTCGCAGAAAATCACCGGGTCGTTGTCGCGGATGCTTTGGATCAACAGCCCCTTGGTGTCGTAGGGGGTGCTGGGACAGACGACCTTGAGGCCGGGAATGTGGGTGAACAGCGGCGTCAGCATCTGCGAGTGTTGGGCCGCCGCCCGGAAGCCCGCGCCGACCATCGCCCGGATCACCACCGGAGTTTCGGCCTTGCCGCCGAACATGTAGCGGAACTTGGCCGCCTGATTGAAAATCTGGTCGAAGCAAACGCCCATAAAGTCGATGAACATCAGTTCGGCAATCGGGCGCATCCCGCAGGCCGCCGCGCCGATGGCCGCGCCGATGTAGGCGCTCTCGGACAAAGGCGTGTCCAACAACCGGTCGCCGTGCTTGGCGTACAAGCCCTTGGTCACCCCGAGCACGCCGCCCCAGGCATCTTTTTCGCCTTCGCCGCCGGCCCCGCCCACGATGTCCTCACCCATCATGATCACGGTCGGGTCACGGCTCATTTCTTGATCGATCGCTTCATTGATCGCCAGTTTCATGCTGATTTTTCTTGCCATTTCGATCTCCTTCTACGCCAATGCGCGCCGCGCGGCTCAATAGCGAACGTAGACGTCGGTGGTAAGGTCGGCGGCGGTCGGTAGCGGGGCGGCTTTCGCTGCGGTGACCGCGCGTTCGATCAGGCCCAGCACTTCATGGTCGATGGCCTGCAATTCGGCGTCGGTGACGACCTTCGCCCCGGTGATCGCCGCCTTGAACGTGCTCAGGCAATCGCGGTTGGCGCGGATGTCTTCGAGTTCGCCTTTGGCGCGGTAGGTTTGCGCGTCGCCCTCGAAATGACCGTGAAAGCGCACCATCTTGCACTCCAGCAACGACGGGCCGCCGCCCTCGCGCGCCCGGCGGATGACTTCGCCGGCGGCTTCGTAAACGGCGAAGAAATCGGTGCCGTCCACCGTGACGCCGGGCAGGCCGAAGCCGGCGGCGCGATCCACGTAACTATCGACCGCCGTGCCGTAGTCGCGCGAGGTCGATTCGGCGTAGCCGTTGTTTTCGACGACAAAAATCGCCGGCAAATCCCACACCGCCGCCAGGTTCAGGCTTTCCAGGAAGGTGCCTTGGTTGCTCGCGCCGTCGCCGACAAAGCTGATCGCCACATCGCTCGGTTGACCTTTTTTAGCCCGATACTTGGCGGCGAGCGCCGCGCCGCAGGCCAGCGGCGCGCCGGCTCCAAGAATGCCGTTGGCGCCCATCATGCCCTTGGACAGGTCGGCGATGTGCATCGAGCCGCCCTTGCCTTCGCAGGAGCCGCCTTTCTTGCCGTAGATTTCCTTCATCATCGCTGTCACGTCCACGCCCTTGGCGATGCAATGGCCGTGGCCGCGATGGGTCGAGGCGATGCGGTCGCCGTCGTGCAGATGCAACATGATGCCGACGGCGGCCGCTTCCTCACCGGCATACAGATGGACGAAGCCCGGAATATCGCCGCGCCCGAAATCGATGTGCAGCCGCTCCTCGAACTCGCGGATGGTGCGCATCCGCCGGTAAGCGGCCAGCAGTTCGTCCTTGCTCAGCGGAAAGGGATGGTCTGCCATACGGGTCTCCTTGAGTGGTCTTAGGAAGGGAGGCGGAACAGCCCCGCCGCCGCCGCGATGCCCATGCAGCGGGCGATGTCCACCGTGAAAAAAGCGTTCTCGCGCAAGGTCACCGTCACCCGCTCGCCCACGTCGAACGCCAGCTCGCGCTCGCCGTCGAGCGCGACCACGCCGGCGTCCAAACCGACCGCGAACGGCTGGCCGGCGGGCATCGGCTGGAACTGCTCGACGCCGATCTCGCGCACCATGCCCGGCGCGATGGGGGCCAACATGCCGAAGCGCCGCCGGGCCGGGTCTTGGGCGAGTCGCACCGACAGGCCGCCCGGCGCGTCGCGCGCGACCGGATGGAGCAGTCCGCCGATGGACGACAAACCGATAGCCTGCGGCTCGGCGAAAGCCAGAAACACGCTGTGCAACCCTTCCGGCTTCCACAGGGCGCGAGCGCCGGGGTGGCGGTCGGTCGAAATGGCCGCATCGACCAGCGCGATATCGCGTCTCAGCGCGCCATCGGAGCCGCCGATCGACACTTCGAGCAATTTGTTCGGCGCGAGCGCCTGGGCGGCGTCGAGCCGATTGGTGGCGTACAGACCTACCGCCAAGCCGGTGATGCTCGACTCGCGCAGTTCGGGGAAGGCGTTGTTGGTGCCGGTGGACAGACCGGCAATCGGAATCGGTGCCGGGTTAGTCGTTCCGGCGATCAGCTCGCGCACCACCGCGCGGTGGGTGCCGTCGCCACCGAGCACGATGATCGCGGCCACGCCGGCCTCGCGCAGCAGGCGCACGGCGAGAAAGGTGTCTTCCACGGTCGAGGTCGGCTCCATGTCCAGAAAATCGACCCGTGGAAAGGTGTGGTGCAGATTCTGTTCGCGTTGCAGGTGGCGGGAGAGCATGGCGCGGATGCCGGCGCGATCCGGCATCATCAGCACCCGCGGCACGCCGGTGGCCGCCAGGGTGCTGAGCGCCCGCAGCACGATGTTCACGCGGTCGGCCAGTTGCAGGTTGCTGGCGTTGGCCACGATCCGGCGGATGTCGCGCGCCGACACCGGGTTGGCGATGATGCCGACCGGCGGAATGCCCGGTGCCGGGGCGGCGGAAGTGAAGGGTAGACTCGCCATGTCGTGGGTCGTCTCCAAATCGGTGATGATTCGCTGGAAAACCCAAGACGGGCAGGCTTGAAAAAGTCGCTTGATCCCCGTCAATTAAAAGTGTAGGACGCTTTTTGCGATCCGCTACCGGAGGTTGCGCCCTCGCCGGTTTTTGTGAGGGCGTCGCGACACGCGACGACGCGGCTTCCGCGCCAAACCGTGACAGTTTTACTCTCGAACCCACACCAAGGTTCGATTGTTGACCGGCATCGGACAATCGGCCAACAGCCGCAGTCCTTCCGTTTCCGCCAGTCGGTCGAGATCGTCGAAATCGCGCACGCCGCTTTCCGGATCGCGCGCCCGCAGCCAGCGGTCGAATTGCGCGTTGCTGGGACTGGTGTATTGGCCGCCGTAATTGAACGGCCCATAGAGGCAGAAAACCCCGCCGGTCGCCAGCAGCCATCCGACCCCGCGAAACAGGCATTCCACCCCCTTCCAACTCATGATGTGCGCGGTGTTGGCCGAAAAGACCCCATCGGCGCGCGTCACCGGCCAAACCTCCTGACGGACATTGAGCGCCAGCGGCGGGCGCAGGTTGGGCAAGCCGGCTTCGTCGAACCAAAGCTGTATGCCGGCTAAAGCGCCCGCTAGATCGGTGGTTTGCCAGTCGAGATGAGGTAGCGCGCGGGCGAAATGAACCGCGTGCTGGCCGGTGCCGCCGCCGATTTCCAAGATGAAGCCGGGTAGTGTGAAATATCGCCGCAGCACGTCCAGAATCGGTCCCTTGTTCTGCTCGCACGCTTCGGAATAGGGTTTGGCGTTCATGATGCTCGCGGGCGGTTTGGAAATGCCGACGGCCGGGGTTCGCCGGCCGTTTTGAGCAACTGCCGTCCGGGTATTCCGACGGTCGGAGAGGACGGCTTAGTCCTTGCTACAGGTTGGCCGAGCGCCACCAGTTGCTGTGATCCTTTCTGAGGGCGGCGGGAGAGAGCATGGGGTAGTAGACGAGTTCCTCGCCGATGCCGGCGAAAAAGCCGTTTTTGACCATGCGGAACGGGAATTCGAGCGAGTGGACGCGGTGCACCAGCTTGTTCTGCTTCGAGACTGGCTCCAGTTCCATCAACGCCTCGCGCAGGTGCTGCATGAAGGAATACGGCAGATCGCCTTCCTTGCCGTTCGCCGGATCGATCGCGAGCATCCCCAGTTCGAGTTCGACGAAGCACATGCCGGGGAAGCGGAACGAATGGGAGGGATTGGTCACCACATCGGCATAGTAGGCGGCCGGATCGAACACGCTCACCACCAAGCTGTTGATCGGCGCCAAGTCCTGATACATGTGCAGTTCCTTCTCGACCTTCGGCAGCGCATCGCCACGGCTCAAGCCCAGCGTCTCGCCCATCGCCGTGGTCAGGTACATCTTGCCCAGGGCACCGACCGTGAGGTGTTCCGTCACCCGATACATCGAGACATAGATCGAATTCTTGGGCGAGCCGTCGGCCTTGGCCACGCAGCGCTTGTAACAGCCGTCGATGTCGAAGTAGGGATGCCGGTAGTTCGGGTCGACCTCAAAGAACACCGCCTGGCCCTTCGATTTGAACTTGTGTCCGGTGGCGTAATACTGCCCGAACTTTTCGGGCGGCAGCATCGAGGCGATCAGCGCCTCTGGAATCAACGAGTAGTAGAGATAGATAGACATGGGGTAGATCCTTTCAAAAATCAACAGGTTTCGGGTCTGCCTTCACCGTCGCGGCGCGAAGGGGAGCGTGAGGCTCCCACCCCGTTCCATCATAGCCACAGCGCGGCGCAATAACCATTAATGTTCAGCGGTCTTGGCGACGATGCGCATCCCGTAGAAACTGCGGTACACGAAGACCAGATTGACGGCGAGGAACGCGGCGGCCAGCAGCCAGACCAGCCCCCGATAGCCCTGCGCCTGCAAGCCCACCGCCATTTCCACCGCCAGCAGGCCGAACAGGGTGGTGAATTTGATGATCGGGTTCATCGCCACCGACGCGGTGTCCTTGAAGGGATCGCCCACGGTGTCGCCGACCACCGAAGCGTTGTGCAGGTCGGTGCCCTTGGCGTGCAGCTCGGTTTCGACAATCTTCTTGGCGTTGTCCCACGCGCCGCCGGCGTTGGCCATGAACACCGCCTGATACAGGCCGATGATCGCCAGCGAAATCAGGTAGCCGATGAAGAAGAACGGTTCGATGAAGGCGCACGCCAGGGTGCCGAAGAACACCGCCAGGAAAATGTTGAACATGCCCTTCTGCGCGTAGATCGTGCAAATCTCGACGA
This sequence comes from Candidatus Competibacteraceae bacterium, assembly GCA_003527885.1. Lineage (GTDB taxonomy): Bacteria > Pseudomonadota > Gammaproteobacteria > Competibacterales > Competibacteraceae > Competibacter_A. The sequence goes on along the minus strand of DPWB01000013.1, from coordinate 311 downwards.
CCTTCTTGCTGTCTTTCTGCGAGGCTTTCACCACCTCGTCCAGCCGGATGTGGGTGCTGATGAACTCCACCGCGCGGTAAGCGCCGGTCGAGACCGCCTGGGTGCTGGCCCCGGAGAACCAGAAGATGGTCGCGCCGCCGGAAATCAGGCCGAGCAGGAAAGGCGGGTGCAGCAGCGACAGCTTGTCCAGATTCTCCGTGAGTCCCGCCGTCAACAGCATGACGATGGAGAACACCATCGTCGCCGCGCCGACCACGGCGGTGCCGATCAGCACCGGCTTGGCGGTGGCCTTGAAGGTGTTGCCCGCGCCG
>DPWB01000305.1:5075-6583 GCA_003527885.1 Candidatus Competibacteraceae bacterium | reverse complement strand
GCGCTTTGCGCTGTTCATCACCCTGGCGCTGCTGGCCGGAATGGGGATGCCGGGGCTGGCGGGCTTCGTCGCCGAACTGCATGTGTTGATCGGCGGTTTCCAGCACTGGGGCTGGCTGATGTTGCTGGCGAGCGTCGGAGTGCTGTTGAGCGCGGCCTACGCGGTGCGCACCATCGGCGGCTTGTTTGCCGGGCCGATCCGGCCAGAACTGGCGCAGATGCCGGACATGCGGCCGCTAGAACTGGCGGCCGCCGTTCCCCTGGTGGCGGGTTTGTTGCTGATGGGCCTGTTGCCGGCCCCCATCGTGGCTTTGAGCAGCGCCAAGGTCGCCGAATGGGCCGCGCTGTTCAGCCGCTTGCCGTAGGAGAGCACCATGTCCGCATCCGTTGCCCAGCCCGCAACCGACCTGCCGCCCACTCCCCGGCAGCGGGTCGAACACGCCATCGCTCATCTGGATCATGTCTTGCCGGGGCAAGCGCCGATTCTGAATTTCGTCCATCACAACACTCTGCACGGCTATCAGCATCTGCCGTTTGAGGAGGCGCTGGCCGCCGCCGAGGCGCTGACCGGAATTCATCCCTATCTGCCCGATGCGGCCTTTCGCAAGCTGTTTCGGGCTGATCGGATTGTCGCCGCCGATCTGGAGGCAGTGTTTGCCCAACGGCCGGAACTGGAGATTGAACGGGTGCTGGCGCGGACGGGGGATCGCGCCATTCGCCGGGGCGAGGTGCTGCACATCGCGCTGGTGTATGGCGTCGAGCCGCTGGCCTTGAACGATCTGATCTGGCGCATCGAGGAGTTGCAGGCGACCCGCCAGTTTGCCGAGGACGTGCCGGACGCTGCCCGTCAACGCTTGCTGGCGGGTGCGGGCCGGGAAGGTCTGGCCGATAGCGGCGCGGTGCTGGAGGATTTATGGCGGGCCTGTCTGGAAGGCTTTCAGTTACCGGCCTTCGATCTCCACCCGGAAGAATTGGTCGATTTGCAACTGAATGTCGCCAAGTCGTTGCTGGCGCGGTTTCGTGAGGCGGGCGAGACGGATGCCGAAGGGCCGGTCGTCCACAAGCGGATGCAGGCCGAAGCCGCTGCCTTGCTCGACCGTTTGTTCGGTGACGTAGGCGACGGGAGCACGCTGCGCGGCGTGTTGCGGAGTTTGACCGGCCAAGATCTGTTCGATCAGGTGCGGCCCTATCTGATCCGGCTATCCGCCGCCTATCTCGACGAGGGTCTGGCGGCCTGGAACCTGCCCGACCGGGCGGAAGGCTTGTACGCGGCGTGGCGGCGGTTGATCGAGCGCGATCCGGCCTGGTCGTTCGCCGGTTTGCCGCATTGGCGCAAGACGGTGGCGAGTTGGCCGACCGATCCGATGGAAGCGGTCATTGCCGAATTGTGGCGCTTGGAAATCCCCGAAGACCGTTGGGAAGGCTATTTAACGCGGCTGGCGCTGGAACTGCCGGGTTGGTCGGGGATGATGAACTGGCGACAACAGCATCCCGCCTATCCGGCGAATC
>DPWB01000305.1:4292-4754 GCA_003527885.1 Candidatus Competibacteraceae bacterium | reverse complement strand
TGGTGCCGGGACCATTGGGCTATCGCAGGCACGTTGCCGACCTTGCGCGATTATTTCACGGCGCGACCGGCGGAGGCGCTGGCGCGACACGCTTTATACGCCGGGCAGTTGCCGGAATATCTGGCCAGCCGGGCGCGGGAACTGGCGGAGCACCACGCCCCGCTGGCCGCCTGGGATACGCTGGCCGATATGATCTGGACTTGGCTGCACAGTCCGGTCGCCGCCGAAGCCGACAGCCACACCGTGCACGGCAGCGCGTGGCGCTTGTTCCGGCTGGCGCAGCATCTGGGCCTGTCCGGCGGTGAAATCCGGGCGCTGACGCTGGTCGACCTGGAACGGCTGCTGGAACCGTTGGACGCCTTATCGGCTCCGGTGCGCGGCGCGCTGTGGCAGTACGCCTACGAGCACCATTACCGCGATGGCTTGATCAACGCCCTGGCCAACAATCACGGGCGCTGGCCG
>DPWB01000305.1:291-4018 GCA_003527885.1 Candidatus Competibacteraceae bacterium | reverse complement strand
CACGAGATTCGCGAAGTCGGCCGACCCGGCGCGGAAGCCGAATTGACGCTGCATAACCAGCGGCGGGATTTGCGCGGCCGGTTGGGCGCGTTCTACCAGAACATCCGACGCAACCTGTGGTCTTCGGCGCTGGTGATTGACGCGCTGGCCCCGGCGGTGTTACCGGTGCTGGCGGGCAAGATTTTCGCGCCGCGCCAGCAGGGGCGGCTGGCCCGCGCGACCCACAGGCACTGGGTGCCGGACGCACCAACCGTCGTGGCGGTAAACGCGGTAGACGCCACCGCACCCGCGACGCCGGAACAGCCGCGCCTGGGCTTCACCGACGCCGAACAGGCTGACCGGGTGGCGGGCCTGCTGCGCAACATCGGCCTGACCCGGCAATTTGCCCCCATCGTGCTGCTGATGGGCCACGGCTCGATGAGCCAGAACAACCCGCATCTGGGCGCTTACGACTGCGGCGCGTGCGGTGGGCGGCACGGCGGGCCGAACGGGCGCACCTTCGCGGCGATGGCCAACCGGCCGGTGGTGCGGGAATTATTGGTCGAGCGCGGTATCACCGTGCCAGCCGATACCTGGTTCGTCGGGGCCGAGCACAACACCTGTGACGAGTTCATTACCTTTTACGACCGCGGCGATGGTCCGCCAGCAACGGAACAGGCGCTGCGGGCGCTGCAACCGGAATTGGATCGCGCCTGCGCGCTGTCGGCGCAAGAACGCTGCCGCCGCTTTGCCTCCGCGCCGCGTGATCCTGCGCCGGAACGGGCGTTGCGCCATGTCGTTGGCCGGTCGCGGGATTTCAGCCAGGCCCGGCCGGAACTCGGTCACGCCACCAACGCCGCTGCTTTGGTCGGTCGGCGGACGATGAGCCAGGGCGTGTTTCTGGATCGGCGGGCGTTTTTGATCTCTTACGATCCGACCCAAGACCCGACCGGCGCGGTGCTGGAAAATATTTTGCTGGCGGTGGGGCCGGTGGGTGCGGGCATCAATCTGGAATATTACTTTTCCACGGTCGATAACGAGCGGCTGGGCTGCGGCACCAAGACACCGCACAACGTGACCGGCCTGTTCGCGGTGATGGAAGGCGCGAGCAGCGATCTGCGCACCGGCCTGCCGCGCCAGATGATCGAGATTCACGAGCCGGTACGGTTGCAGATCGTGATTGAGGCGCGCACCGAGATTCTGGCCGCGATTTACGGCCGGCAACCCGGCTTGCGCGAACTGATCGGCAACGGCTGGATTCATGTCATCGCCAAAGACCCGGACAGCGGCGAATTTACGATCTTCGATCCGGCGCAAGGCTTTATACCGTGGGCCGGGCCGGTGCGGCCGCTGCCGGTGCGCGCCCGTTCCGGCGACTGGTATCGAGGTCACACCGAGCCGCTGCCGCCGGCGTTGATTGGGGAACCCAAGCCCGTTTCAGCGGCTTCCGGTGAGAGGGTTTCTAACCGTGAGGGGGGCGAAGCGTGAGAAATCCCGGTCGGCGCTCCACAATTCCGTTACGCCGTGTTCCAAACACAGGGCGGCAATTCTGGCGTCATGGATCATCGGGCCAACAATCTTCGACCGTTCGATCAGCTCCCGCAGCCGCGACCAATAACCGGCCGATTCTCCCAACAGGCGAACGCTCGGCGATTCCAGCCAGCAATCCACCTGTTCCAACGCTTGTAAGGCTGGAGTCGGCGGGTTGTAGATTCGGGGATGAGTTACGACGGCCAGAAATTCGTGGAGGCAGGGCCAGGCGATGGCCCACGGCTGAGCCGATTCCGCCAACCGCACCAGCAGGGTATCCGCTTCGCCATGCCAGGGAGAATCCTGGCGGTGGGCGTAGACCAGGAGGTTGGTATCGACCGCGATCATCCGCCTTGCTCTTCATAAATGCGGGATCGAATCTGACTCCAGTTTCCTTCCTCAATGCCAGTTTGCAAGCCGGCTCCGGCAAAGGTCGCCCGACGCATTCGGAACGGCGCCGCGTCCGTGGTCTGCTGTCTGAGAAAGTTGTGCAACGCGCTTTCCAGCACGGCGCGCAGCGTCGTTTGGTTCTGGGCGGCGTAACGCTTGATTTCTGCAAGCAGGTTGTCGTTCAGTTCCACCGTCGTTTTCATACCATACACCCATACTCTTCAATATTGGCCGCTGGGTATTGTAACACGACCCACGGATTTCAACCGATGACGGTGAGGTGTTGACCATGCTGGCCTCGCTGGCAGCCCTCGTTCCCGCGTTACCCTTGGCCGCCGCCTTGTGGTTCGGCACGGCCATCCTGTTCGGGCACGCCAGCGGCGAAATCCACGAGCGGCGCACCAGCCGCACCGTGCTGGCGGCTTTGGGCGCGTCCTGCGCCTCGGCGCTGATCTTGGCGGTGGCGCGCTTCACTGGCGCATTACCCGATGCGGTGTCGTTCGGCCGTTGGCTGAGCAGCGGTAACTATCGGGTTGATCTGGTGTTCACCACCGATGCGCTGAGTCTGACGCTGGCGGTGCTGGCGTCGCTGCTCTGTCTGCTGGTCGCGCGCTTCGCCGTGAACTACATGCACCGCGAGGCCGGATTTCACCGGCTGTTCATGGTAGTAAGCCTGTTCGCGGCGGCGATGGCGTTACTGGTCACCGGCGGCAATGCAGTGCTGACCTTCATCGGCTGGGAAATCGCCGGATTGTGCTCCTATCTGCTGATTTGCTTCTTTCAGGATCGGACCACCGCCGCCGCCAATGCCACGCGGGTGTTCGTCACCAACCGGGTCGGGGATGCGGGCTTTCTGTTAGGGATCGGGCTGGCGTTTTATTGGCTGGGCAGTGTGGATTGGGAAGCGATCAACATGGGAGCGGCGGGATTGAGCGCGACCCAGGCCAGCGTGTTAGCCGGTTGCTTCCTGCTGGCGGCGATCACCAAATCGGCACAGGTTCCGCTCGCCCCGTGGCTGGCGCGGGCGATGGAAGGGCCGACCCCATCCAGCGCGCTGTTCTACGGCGCGGTGATGATCCATGCCGGGGTTTATCTGGTGTTGCGGCTGCAACCGCTGTTCGAGCAGTCGCCGCCGCTGATGGCGGTCATGGCGTTGCTCGGACTGGCGAGTGCGCTGTACGGCTTCGTGGCCGGACTGGCGCAAACCGACATCAAGAGCGCCCTGATTTTTTCCACGACCGGCCAGGTCGGGTTGATGTTTCTGGCCTGCGGGCTGGGCTTCTGGCGCTGGGCGCTGCTGCATCTGTGCTGTCACGCCATCTTTCGCGGCTATCAATTCCTTAGCGCGCCGTCGATCCTGCACCAACTGCGGGAACGCACCCGCCCGGCGCCGGAGTGGCTGGCGCGGCGGCGCGGACTTTACGCGGCGGCGTTCCAGCGGTTCTGGCTGGAAGATGTCGCCAACTGGGGCGTGGTGCGGCCGGTACACTGGCTGGCGCGGCAGGCCAATCATTTCGATGCCGCCGTGGTGGATCGGGCGACCGGCTTGCCCGCGCCCACGGTGCAAGTGCTCTCGTCGCTGGCGCAATGGGAAGAACGCCAACTCGGCGCAGGCCGATTCCTGGAACGCGCGCCCGATGCGCGAGATCAGGGCCAGGGCGTGGTCGGCCGCTTGACCGAATGGGTCGCGGGGGCCTTCCTTCGCTTTGAAGAGCAGATGGTGTTCAAGGGGATCAGCCAAGGCATTGTTTCGACCAGCCACCGGCTGGGAACCCGTTTGAGCCAAGTAGAACGCCTGCTGCGGCGGTCGTGGTGGTGGGTCGCGGCG
>DPWB01000305.1:0-184 GCA_003527885.1 Candidatus Competibacteraceae bacterium | reverse complement strand
CGCGGCGCTGGTGGGCGTGTTGGCCATCATCGTCGCCGCTGGCGAGGTGTTGCACCGGCAAGGTGGCGGCGAGTTCCCGCTGTTGAGCGCGTTGCTGGTGGTGCCGCTGGTCGGGATCATCGCCGATTTTCGCGGCCGGCAGGCGCGCAGCGCCTTCGCGTTGGGCTTGACGGTGGCGGGCGTG
>DPWB01000267.1:1364-2795 GCA_003527885.1 Candidatus Competibacteraceae bacterium | reverse complement strand
GGGTTCTGGCTGCGCGAATACTCGAAACCCCGATGCACGCCCGGACTGGATTGCACGTAGGTCGAGGTCGCGTAAATCGGCGTCACCACCGCGCCGGTACTCGGATCGGGCGACTGGCCGGCGTGTACGGCGCGGGTGGCGAAACCAAGAGAAGGAGAGGAGTCGGTCATGGTCGAAGCCTTGAAAAAATGGGTTGCTGCCGGAGAATTTCGAAGGGGGATCGGCCGCCTTACCCCAGAGCCGCATCGCCGTTTTTCTCCGATAAAGCGGGTGAAACGCCATAATATCGGCATCACACCCGCTTGATAAAGGAATCCCGCATGGCGCTCTCGGACACGCTCTGGCAAGCCAACGCCGATCTGGCTCAAGCTTGCCTCAACCAACCCTTCGTGCAAGGCATCGGCAACGGTTCGCTGCCCCGGTCGCGCTTCGCCTGGTACATCGGGCAGGATGCGTTCTACCTGCAAGCCTTCGCCCGCGCCTACACCATCGCCGCCGCCAAGGCGCCGGACTGGATCGGCTTTCGGAAACTACACGAACTGGCGGGCGGCGTGTTTCAGGAACTGGAGCTTCACCACGTGATCGCCACGGCGTGGGAACTGGATCTGGACCGTATAACACCGGGTCTGTCCACCCGGCGCTATATCGACTTTTTGTTGGCCACGGCCTGGGGACAGGAAACCGGCATCACCCTCGCGGCCATGACGCCGTGCATGAGGCTCTACGCTTGGCTGGGCCAGCAATTGGCTCGCCGCCAAGGACAAGCTCAGGCCTACAGCGACTGGATAACGACTTACAGCAGCGCCGACTTCGACCAGTTGGCGGCCCGGCTGGAACGATTGCTCGACCGCTATACCCCGGACACGCCGGCGGCTTTCGAGGCTTATCGTTACGCGATGCAATGCGAAATCGACTTTTTTCAAGCGTCTTGGCGGGCGGCCTGAGACGGGCAAGATCGCCCGCCAGCGCGGTGTCGGACACCCTCTCTTACACCAGCCAAATCAGGCTAGCCATCCGTCCGGTGTCACCGGTTCGACGGTAAGAGAAAAAGCGCTCGGCATCAAGAAAGGTACAGGAATGCCCGCCGTAAATCGCCGTCACGAACAGGCGGCGCAGTTGGAGTCGCGCCAAACCGTAAATATCCGCCAGCCAACGACCGTCGTTGAGAGAGGGATAGAAAAAATGGCCATTCGCCCTATCCTGCGCCAAAAAAGCGGTGCGCACTTCATCGCCGACCTCGAATGCCGTGGGACCGATGGCCGGCCCCAACCACGCCAGCAGCTCCATCGGCGGCACCTTCAGCCGCGCCACGGTCGCGGCGATCACCCCGGCGACCAGCCCGCGCCAACCGGCATGAACGGCGGCCACCACCGTACCGGCGCGATCACACAATAAGATCGGCAAACAATCGGCGGTCAGCACCACGCACGG
>DPWB01000267.1:0-1187 GCA_003527885.1 Candidatus Competibacteraceae bacterium | reverse complement strand
TCGGCGGCCACCACCTGATTGCCGTGGACTTGTTGCAACCAAGCCGGCTCGGAGGGGTAGCCCGCCACCGCCGCCAGCCGCCGCCGGTTTTCGGTGACGTGGAGCGACGCATCGCCGACGTGGCAGGCCAAGTTCAAACTCTCGTAGGGTGGCGCGCTGGCCCCGCCCCGGCGAGTCGTGCTCACCGCCAATACGCCCGGAGGGGTCGGCCAGGCCGGCACGATCAGATGTTCGAGTTTGAGTTCGTTCATGCTGGATCTCCATTCTCGCGCAAAGCCGCCAACAAGCCCGCCAAGTCAGGGGGAATATCAGCCCGCCATTCCAACCGCTCGCCGCTGACGGGATGCGTCAAGGCCAGCCGCGCGGCATGTAGCGCTTGGCGATGGAAGTTTCGAATCGCTTCCAGACACTGGAGCGACGCTTCGGGGGGCAAGCGCGGCCGGCCCCCGTAAACCGGATCACCCAACAGCGGCAGCCGAAGATGCGCCAGATGAACCCGAATCTGATGGGTGCGGCCGGTTTCCAGCTTGACCCGCAACAAGGTGTGGGCGCGAAACCGGTGCAGCACCCGGTAGTGAGTCACCGCCGGCTTGCCGCCCGCCACCACCGCCATCCGCTGCCGGTCGACGGGGTGGCGGCCGATGGGCGCCTCCACCGTGCCGCCCGCCACCGGCGTTCCGTTGACCACCGCCAGATACTCCCGCTCGATGCGCCGCGCCTGCAACTGTTCGACCAATGCGGCGTGGGCGCGCAGGCTGCGAGCGACCACCAGCAAGCCGGTGGTATCCTTGTCCAAGCGGTGCACCAGCCCGGCGCGCGGCAGCGCGGCCAGTTCGGGGGCGTGATGGAGCAGCGCATTGACCAAGGTGCCGTCGCGGTTGCCCGCGGCGGGATGCGCCACCAGTCCGGCCGGTTTGTCGATCACCAGCACGTCTTCATCCTGATAGCAGATCGCCAGCGGGATGTCTTGCGCGAGCGCGCAGGTCTCCGGTTCCAACACCGGTTCCCCGCTGACGGTTTCTCCGCCGGCCACCGGATCGCGGGGCCGGCAAACCCGACCGTCCACCCGCAACTGACCGGCTTTGAGCCACTGCTGCAAGCGGCCTGTCTCTTATACACATCTCCCACACCACGAGACCGTACTAGATCTCGTATGCCGTCTTCTGCTTGAAAAAACAAAAAAAACA
>DPWB01000099.1 GCA_003527885.1 Candidatus Competibacteraceae bacterium | reverse complement strand
TGCAGCCTGCCGTTTTTTGCAAGCAGAAGGCGGCATGCGAGATCTAGTACGGTCTCGTGGGCTCGGAGATGTGTATAAGAGACAGGCTCCTGAACACCGCCCCCGAGGAAATGTGGACCTCCGCCAACATGTCGTTCGCGCTGTGTCCGCTGCTGACCTCCGGCGCGATCGAGGCGATCAGCCACGTCGGCTCGGACCAACAAAAAGCCACTTTTCTGCCGAAGATGACCAGCGGCGAGTGGACCGGCACCATGAACCTGACCGAATCGCAAGCCGGTTCCGATCTGTCAGCGGTGCGCGCCCGCGCGGTGCCCGAAGGCGATCATTACCGGATTTTCGGCCAGAAAATCTTCATCACCTGGGGCGAGCACAACATGACGGCCAACACCATCCATCTGGTGTTGGCCCGCACGCCGGACGCCCCGGAAGGGGTCAAAGGCATTTCGCTGTTCATCGTGCCCAAGTTCCTGGTCAACCCCGACGGCTCGCTCGGCGCGCGCAACGACGTGCACGCCGTCTCGCTCGAACACAAGATGGGCATTCACGCCAGCCCGACCTGCGTGATGGCTTTCGGCGATAAAGACGGCGCGGTCGGTTATCTGATCGGCCAGGAAAACAAGGGCCTGGCCTACATGTTCATCATGATGAACGAGGCGCGCTTCAAAGTCGGCCTGCAAGGGCTGGCCATCGGCGAGCGCGCCTATCAGGCCGCCCGCGAGTACGCCAAGGACCGGGTGCAGGGCCGTCCGGTCGGCGTCAAGAGCGGCGACCGGGTCACCATCATCCACCACCCCGACGTGCGGCGGATGCTGATGGCCATGAAAGCCTCGAACGAGGCGATGCGGGCCCTGGCCTACGCGGTCGCCCAGTCTCTGGATCTGGCCCGCCACCACCCGGATGCGGCAACCCGCCGCCGCCAGCAGGCGCGGGTGGATTTGCTGATTCCCGTGGTCAAAGGCTGGCTGAGCGAAACCGGCATCGAAGTCGCCTCGTTGGGCGTCCAAATCCACGGCGGCATGGGCTTCATCGAGGAAACCGGCACTTGCCAGCACTTGCGCGATTCCCGCATCACCACCATCTATGAAGGCACCACCGGCATTCAGGCCGCCGATCTGGCGGGGCGCAAGCTGAACATGGACCAAGGCGCGACGATGCGAGCGCTGATCGCCGAGATCGAAACCACCGCCGACGAACTCGGCCGCCAACCCGGCGACGATCTGGCCGCGATCCGCGCCGGGCTGCGCGCCGGCGTGACCGCGCTGGCTGACGCCACCGACTGGATGCTGGAAACCCGCGCCGCCGAAGAGGCGATGGCGGTTTCCGTCGATTATCTGATGTTGGCCGGTTTTGTTTGCGGTGGCTGGCAGTTGGCTCGCTCCGCAAACATCGCCCAACAGAAGCTCAAGCACGGCCGAGATTCTTCCTTTTACGAGGCCAAGCTGGTCACCGCCCGGTTTTATGCCGAGCATCTGCTGCCCAAGGCCGACGCCTTGCGCGCTTCGATCAAGAACGGCGGTGTTTCGATCCTGGCGCTGACCGAAGATCAGTTCTAAAGCCCGGACCGGCGGCCGGGAACGCGAGCGCCTTAAGCCATTGTTGAGGGGCTAGAGACACCATGTCCGCACCATCGCAGCCCGCCTCTTCGGGCGGGGCGCCACCCCAACCGGCCAAACGCCCCGACCGCCATCAAGCTACCGGCAGCGACGCCGACCCCCCTCGTCCGCCGGACAGCGGCCTAGAAATCGCCAAATTCCTGGTCGAGGACGGGGTGCTCACCCAGCAACAGCTCGCCTACGCCCTCCGGGTTCGGGCCAAGCTGATCACCGAAAAACCGCTGCTGAGCATCCTCAACGAAATCGGCTACGTCAGCCCGGAGCAGCAGCGCAACACTTTGCGCAAGCATCGGGTTTCAGTGCGCATCGGCGCGTTGCTGGTGGAGCTGGGTTATCTGCGGGAGCAGGATTTGCGCGCCGCCCTGGCCTTGCAGCGGGAATCCGGCAGCGGAAAAAAACTGGGCGACATCCTGCTGGAAAACCATTTCATCGAGGAAAACAAGCTGATCGACGTGCTGGCCGATCAACTGGGCTTTCCGCAAATCGCCCTCGAACTGGGCGACGTGGATCGCAAGCTGCTGGAAAAAGGCAATCCCAACTGGTTCTTGCAACGCCACTTCATCCCGGTCCGCACCGAGAAAAACCGGGTGCTGATCGCCTTCGCCGACCCCCTCGACCCGCGCGCTCGCGATGACGCGGCGCGCTTGTTCGGCCAGGAACTGGTGCCGTTGATCACCAGCAAACGCACCATCCGCGAAGTGCTGGAAAGCTACAAGCGCCACAGCCAGACGGTGCTGGCGCCCGCGGTCCAAACCGACGAAGCCGTCCGGGTCGTCGAATGGGTCAACACCCTGTTGACCGACGCCATGCAGGCCCAGGCCAGCGACATCCACATCGAACCGATGAAGGATCAGATCCGGGTTCGCTTTCGTTGCGACGGCGTGCTGGCGGTCTATCAAACCCTCGACAAAAAAATCGCGCCGACCCTGATCAACCGCATCAAGATCATGGCCAAAGCCGATATCGCCGAGCGCCGTCACCACCAGGACGGCCATATCGATTTCGAAGATCCGAAGACCGGCCGTCAGATCGATATTCGGGTGTCCGTTTACGTCACGATCCACGGTGAAAAGATCGTCTTGCGCCTGCTGCGCCGCGCCCAACTGGTGCCGCTCGATGACATCGGGATGTTTTCCCGAACCTTGACCCGGTTCCACGACGATGTGCTCGATTTGCCCAGCGGCATCGTCATGATCACCGGCCCGACCGGCACCGGAAAAACCACGACCCTCTATAGCTGCGTCAACTATCTCAACAGTATCGACCGCTGCATCACCACGGTCGAAGATCCGGTGGAATACGTGATCGAGGGCATCGCGCAATGCTCGCTCAACCCCAAGATCGACGTCACCTTCGAGACCACGCTGCCTTATGTCATGCGCCAGGACCCGGACGTGATCGTGCTCGGCGAAATCCGCGACCGCTATTCGGCGGAAGCGGCCATCCAAGCGGCCCTCACCGGCCATAAGGTGCTCACCACCTTCCACACCGAAGACACCATCGGCGGCCTGTTGCGGTTGATGAACATGGACATCGAAACCTTTTTGATTTCTTCGACGGTGGTGTCGGTGCTGGCCCAGCGGCTGTTGCGACGGGTTTGTCCGCACTGCGCGGAACCCTACCAGCCCAATTCGACCGAATTGCAGCGCCTGGGCTACAAACGCCAGGACCTGGAAGGCATCGCTTTCAAACGGGGGCGCGGCTGCGCGGAGTGCCGCCACACCGGCTATCGCGGGCGTGTCGGTGTGTTTGAATTGCTCGTGCTCAACACTCAGGTCAAAGACGCCATCCTGCAAAAATGCACCTCGCATGAAATCCGCCGCATCAGCCTGGAAAGCTCGGGCATGGTCACGCTATTGGAGGACGGGTTAGCCAGGGCAGCGCGGGGCGAGACCACCCTGGCCGAGGTCTTTCGTTTTCTACCCCGTCTCGACAAACCCCGCCCTCTGGCCGAAATCAAACGCCTGATAGGTATTCCATGACCGACGGCAACCCGTCTCTGCACGACATGATCGTCGACTTTATCGCGTCTAAAGAGGTCAAGCTGCCCGTGTTCAACCCGGTGGCGCTGCGCCTCCAGCAGGCCTTGCACGACGAGACCGCGAAAATCGCCGATATCGAGCGGATGATCGTCGAGGATCAGGTGTTGGCCAGCCAGATCCTGCGGGTCGCCAATGCGGCGTTTTACAAGGGCTTGCAGGAAATCACCACCATCCGCAAGGCGATCATCCGGCTCGGGATCCAGCAGGTCGCGCATCTGGCTCTGACCGTCGCCCTGCACCAAAGCTACCGGAAAGCCAGCGGCGAATTCCTGGGTTATCAGGACAAGTTGTGGCGGCACGCCTTCGCCTCGGCGATGGGTTGCAAATGGATCGCCGAACGTTGCGGGTACCGTAGCGAGGCGGAAAACGCCTTCATGGCTGGACTTTTGCACAACATCGGCCAGTTGGCGCTTTTGAAAATCATCGAGGAATTGCGTGCTGCCGGCGCGATCGGTTCCGAGCTACCGGAAAGCCTGATCATGGAGATTCTGGACAGTGACATGCACACCCGTCAGGGCTATTTGCTGACCAGGAAGTGGAATCTACCGGACGAATACTGCGTGGTGGTCCGCGACCATCACCAGGATAGCTATGACGCCGGCAACAGCGTGTTGGCCTTCGTGCGCCTGAACGATCAAGCGTGCGATAAGATCGGCATCGGCTTGCACCGCGACCCGCAGATCGCCCTGGCCGCCACCCTTGAAGCACAAATGCTGGGATTGGGTGAAGTTCCGCTGGCCGAGCTGGAAATCATGCTGGAAGACAGTGTCGAGATGGCCGGTCAAAGCTGACGGTCGCCCGCGCGCCGCGCCCTAACGCCCGGCTGACGGAGCCGACAAAGCCCTGCCGCGCACGAGGCAACCTCCTATAATTCTAGGATCGACAACACCGGCGCTTTAGCGGCTTATTGCTGACGCCGCCCTCCAACTCAGGTGCTTTTTGTATGACCGAACTCACGACCCGCGAGCCTGAAATCACCCGCGACAGTCTGTTGAACCGCACCGTGCAAAACCTTCGCGAGGCCTGGCGCGACATGGCCGATTGGGGAGGTGGCCTGCTCTCCAACGCCCCGAGCCCCAACCTGCCTGAAAAAGAGGTCGAGACGCTCAAGGCTCAGATGCGCGACTGTCTGGAAGCGCGCGGCGGCGAGGTATCGGCCCGCGCGCGCGCCGCCAACCTGGGGCGGGTTTATCTGTCGTTGAATCCCAAGGGCCGCAAGCGCTTCCTGCAAATCCTCGCCACCGAGTTCGATATCGACCGCAAGGTCGTGGCCAAGGCGGTGGCGAAACTCCAGCAGGCCGGCGCCGGCGTGGAGGAACGCGCCAAGCTCGAACGCGCGCTGCACCGAGCCTTGCAACCGCCGCGGTTGCGCCTGCTGGCCCAACTCAACGCGTTGCCCGAGGGCTTTCACTTCCTGGTGGATTTACGGGCGGAACTGCTGGAATGGCGCCGGGACGATCCCGCGCTGGCGGCGCTGGAGCGGGATTTGCTGTCGCTGCTGGTGTCCTGGTTCGATGTCGGCTTCCTGGAGCTGCGGCGCATCACCTGGGATTCACCGGCATCGCTGCTGGAGAAACTGTTCGTCTACGAAGCCGTCCATCCGATCAGGGACTGGAACGACCTGAAAAACCGGCTCGGCTCCGACCGGCGTTGCTTCGCCTTCTTCCATCCCCGGATGCCCGACGAACCGTTGATCATCGTCCAGGTCGCCCTGGTCAACGGTATTTCCGACAACGTTCACACCCTGCTCGATGAGGCGGCGCCGGTCGTCGATCCTCACGCCGCCGACACCGCCATTTTCTATTCCATTTCCAACGCCCATGAAGGCTTGTCCGGCATCAGCTTCGGTAACTTCCTGATCAAGCGGGTGGTGGATGAACTGACCACCGAGTTCAAAAACCTGAAGGTTTTCGCGACCCTGTCGCCCATTCCCGGTTTCCGGGAATGGCTGGGTGGCAAGCTCGACGAGGCCGGCAAGGATGTCGAAGCGGAGTCGCTGACGGCGGCGGACCGCAAGGCGCTGGCGGCGGCGGCCGGTACCGGCACGGAACCCGCTTCGCTGAAAACCGTGCTCCACTCGCCCGCCTGGAACCAGAAACCGGAGCTGGCCAAAGCCTTGAAGCAACCTTTACAGCGCTTGTGCGCCCGTTACTTGGCCAAGGAAAAACGTGAAGGCCACGGCACCGCGCTCGACCGGGTAGCGCACTTTCACCTCTCCAACGGCGCGCGCATCGAGCGGCTGAACTGGCTGGCTGACACCTCCGCCAAAGGCTTGAGCCAGTCGGCGGGGATGATGGTCAACTATCTCTACAAGCTCGACGACATCGAAGCCAACCATGAGGCTTATCGCGGCGAGGGCAAGGTGACCACCTCATCGGCGATCCGCTCGCTGCTGAAGGGCTAAAGCCGGCGGAAACCCTCGCAAGGCGCGGCCGGAGACGCTGGCTATACTTAGGGGGATATGTTCGGAAACCGCCCGCGCGTTCGAGACCGGACCCGCGCGGTCCTCGACAGGTTCTCCGATCCGCCCGACCACCGCCTGGAGTGACCTTGATGCGCATCCGTAAAAGAACGCTTCGTTCGATTCCGTGGTGCTTGCTAGTGAGTCTGGCCGTCGCGGCCGGCGCCGTCGGCGCCGCCACCCGCCCAGATTTTTATGCCGAATTCGATCCGGCCGCTGGCAAGCTTCCCTTCCCCAACAACCTGCTGTTCACCGGCTCGACCGATGGCACGCTGAACATTCCGGTATCCGACCCCAAAAATGTGGCCGACCCGCGCGTGGCCCTGAATGCGCTGGATGGCTTTTCCACGGTCGCGCCGCTCACCGCGCGGTTTTCTGCGGCTTTGAAGGCCGATGCCCTCACGGCGGGCGGCGCGGTACGGGTGTTCCAGGTGACGCTGGTCAATCCGTTCCTCGATCCGGCCAGCCCCACGCCCTTTTTCATCCGCGCGGTCGAACGCGAATTGACCGCCGGCGGCGATTACGCGGTCGGGCTGTCACCGGTCGATTCCACCAAGACCACGCTCGCCATCGCTCCGCTGCGCCCGCTCGCCCCCAAAACCGGCTATTTGGTGGTGCTGACCGACGCCATTCAAGACGGCGGCGGCTTCAACGTCTCCCCTTCGCCGACCTATCAACTGGCCAAACGGGGAACGCCGTTGGTGAACGCCGGGGGTGGCAGCGCGATTCCCGGCGTGAGCGACGCGCAGGCGCGGACCTTGGAAGCGCTGCGGCAACTGGTCAACAACCAGGAAAGCGCTGCCGCCGGGCAAGGCATCGCTAAAAACAGCATCGTGTTGAGCTGGACGTTCATGACCCAATCCGTCAATGATGCGTTCACGGCCATCAATGAAGCGCCCAAACCACAGGCCATACCGAACCTCGCCCTCAAGCCGACCGGCTCGACCACGGCCGCCGTCGGCCTGGGCCTGCCCGGTTATTCCGACATTTATGCGGGCGTTTTGGCTGTCCCCTTTTATCTCGATAAAGACCAGCCTTTGAGCGGCTCCTGGCGCACCGCCGGCGGCGGACCCGTGACCCGATATAACCCGCTGCCCGCCGCGACCACCGCCCAACTTCCGACGCTGCTGACCGTCCCCAACGCCACGAGCGGCCAGCGCAAGCCGGCGAGCGGCTGGCCGGTGGTGGTCTTCCAGCACGGCATCACCCAAAATCGAACCAACCTGTTCTTGGTCGCCGACGCCTTGGCCTTCGCCGGCTTCGCCGCCGTCGCCACCGATCTTCCGCTGCACGGGGTCACCGATAAGGCGAATCCCTTCTACCTCGCGGGCTTGGAGCGGACTTTCGACCTCGACCTCAGCAACAACGCCACCGGGGCCGGGGGTCCCGACGGCGTGATCGACGCCTCCGGCAGCTATTTCATCAACCTGCGAAGCTTGTTGACCAGCCGCGACAACCTGCGCCAAGCCGTGGAGGATTTGCGGCAACTCGCGGCCGCCTTGCCGGCCGTGGATCTGGACGGCGACCGGCTACCCGACCTTGATCCCAAGCACATTCATTTCGTCGGTCACTCGCTGGGCGGCATCGCCGGAACCACCTACCTCGGCATCGACAACACCGCCGCCAGCGCGACGCTGGCCATGCCGGGCGGCGGCATCGCCAAACTGCTGGACGGTTCCCCCACCTTCGGGCCGCGTATCGCCGCCGGCCTCGCCGCCGCCGGCCTCGCCAAGGGTACGCCCGAATACGAATCCTATTTGGTTGCCGCCCAAACCGCCGTCGATTCCGGTGATCCGATCAATTACGCCGCCGCGGCCGCTGCCCGCCATCCGATCCACCTGATCGAAGTCGTCGGCGGCGACGGCATCCCACCCGATCGGGTAATACCCAACACGGTGGATCATGCGCCGCTGTCCGGCACCGAACCGCTGGCCAAGGCGATGGACCTACAATCGCTCAGTCGCTCGGCGTGGGATGAAAATGGCTTGCGGGCTATCGTCCGCTTCACGCGGGGCGATCACGGCTCGATCATCAACCCCACCGCCGACGTCGGGACTACCGCCGAAATGCAGGGCCAACTCATCAGTTTCCTAAAAAGCGCCGGCACCGAGCTGGAAATCACCTACCACCCGGTGGTGAAATAAGCCCGTTTCCCACCAGTAGCCCCACCCCGCCCGCCGCCGGGCGGGGGTTTTTCTGGCTGCCGTGCGGTTTCCCTTTACGGCGTGGCGCCCAATCGTTAGATTGCCGGCTTTGGCTAACGACGTGATCGAAAATCGCATGGCTCAATACATCTACACCATGAACCGCGTGGGCAAGGTCGTACCGCCCAAGCGGGAAATTCTGAAAGACATCTCCCTGTCGTTTTTCCCCGGCGCCAAGATCGGCGTATTGGGACTGAACGGCTCCGGCAAATCCACCTTGCTGCGGATCATGGGCGGGGTCGACACCGACATTCTCGGCGAAGCCCGCCCGCAACCCGGCATCAAGATCGGTTTTCTATCCCAGGAACCGCAACTCGATCCCGCCAAGGACGTGCGCGGCAACGTCGAGGATGCGGTGCAGCCGATCAAGGCCGCGCTGGCCCGCCTGGATGAGGTCTACGCCGCTTATGCCGATGCCGGGGCCGATTTCGAGAAGCTGGCCGCCGAACAGGCCGAGTTGGAAAGCTACCTGCAAGCCGCCGACGGCCACAATTTGGATCGCACCTTGGATGTCGCTGCCGATGCATTGCGGCTGCCGGCTTGGGAGGCGGATGTCAGCAGGTTGTCGGGCGGCGAGCGCCGCCGGGTGGCGCTGTGCCGGCTGTTGCTGTCCAAGCCCGACATGCTGCTGCTGGACGAACCGACCAACCACCTCGACGCCGAATCGGTGGCGTGGCTGGAACGCTTCCTCCAGGATTATCCCGGCACGGTGGTCGCGGTCACCCACGACCGCTATTTCCTCGATAACGTGGCCGGCTGGATCCTGGAACTGGACCGGGGCCGGGGCATCCCCTGGGAAGGCAACTATTCCTCTTGGCTAGACCAGAAGGAAAAGCGTTTGGAAATCGAGGAAAAACAGGAAACCGCCCACACCAAAGCCATGAAGGCGGAACTGGAATGGGTGCGCGCCAACCCCAAGGGCCGCCACGCCAAGAGCAAAGCCCGCATCGCCCGCTTCGAGGAACTGGAATCGCAGGAATTTCAGAAACGCAACGAAACCCAGGAACTCTACATCCCGCCGGGACCGCGCCTGGGTGATTCGGTGGTAGAAGCGGCGAAATTGCGCAAGGGCTTCGGCGACCGCCTGCTGATCGACGGGTTGGATTTCAAGTTGCCCAAGGGCGGTATCGTCGGGGTGATCGGCCCCAACGGCGCCGGCAAAACCACCTTGTTTCGGATGCTGGTCGGCCAGGAACAGCCGGATGACGGGACACTGCGGGTCGGCGACACCGTGAAGCTGGCCTACGTCGATCAATCCCGCGACACGCTGGCCCCGGACAAGACGGTCTGGCAGGAAATCTCCGACGGGTTGGATGTCATCGCTATCGGCAACTATCAAATCAACTCAAGAGCTTATGTCGGGCGTTTCAACTTCAAGGGCCCGGACCAGCAAAAATTCGTCAAGGATTTATCCGGCGGCGAGCGCAACCGGGTCCACCTCGCCAAGCTGCTGAAAAGCGGCGGCAACGTCTTGTTATTGGACGAACCGACCAACGATCTG
>DPWB01000381.1 GCA_003527885.1 Candidatus Competibacteraceae bacterium | reverse complement strand
ATGTGTAGAAGAGACAGGAACTGGACGGCTTGTTCGAACCCTACAACGCCTCCAGCGAGGACCCATCCAGCGTGGCGACTTGCGATTGGATCCCGCCAGTCGATATTAAAGAGGAAAAAGATCGCTATGTCCTGCGCGCTGACATTCCCGGCGTGGACCCGAAAGCGATCGAGATCGTCGCCGAAAACGGTGTTCTGACCATCCGCGGCAACCGTCCCGGCGAAACGCGGGACAACCGGGCCGGTTACAGCCGGGTCGAGCGGCCCTGCGGCACGTTCTACCGGCGTTTCAGCCTGCCGGACACCGCCGATCTGGCGCAAATCGCGGCGCGCAGCGCCCACGGCGTGCTGGAAATCGGCATCCCCAAGCTGACCCACACCCTGTCGCGAACGATCGAGGTCGAAGGCTAACCCCTCCCATTGCCAACCCCTCTCCGGCTGGGAGAGGGGGGATTTTTTTCGATGAAATATCGCGACTACTATCAAATTCTGGGCGTCGACCGTACCGCGTCTTCGGAAGATATCAAAAAAGCCTACCGCCGGCTGGCCCGCAAATACCATCCGGACGTCAGCAAGGAGGCCGCCGCCGAAGAACGTTTCAAGGAGCTTTCCGAAGCCTACGAGGTGCTGCGCGATACCGACAAGCGCGCCACTTACGACCGGCTGGGCAGCAACTGGCACGCCGGGCAGGATTTTCGGCCGCCACCCGGCTGGAAAGGCGGCCAAGGGCCTCGCCCCGGAGGGTTCGGCGGACGCGAATTCAGCGATTTCTTTGAATCCCTGTTCGGTAATCTGGGCGGCATGGGCGGTGGCTTCGCCGCCGGCGGCCGGGGCTTTCAACCCCCCGGCCGGGACCAGACCCTGGCGCTGGACATCAGCCTCGAAGAAGCCTATCACGGCGGCAACCGATCCCTTCAGGTGCAGGCGCCGGAACGGGCTGCCAGCGGATCAAACCCACCGCGCACCCGCACCCTGAACGTGAAAATTCCGGCCGGCGTGAGCAACGGCCAAAAAATTCGCTTGGCCGGCCAGGGCGGCGCGGGCAGCGGCGGTGCCGGAAACGGCGATCTGTATTTGGAATTGCGCATCGCGGCGCATCCGCTTTACAAGGTTCAGGGGCGCGACATCACCCTGGAACTGCCGCTGACGCCGTGGGAAGCCGCGCTGGGCGGCAAGGTCGAAGTGCCGACGCTGGGTGGCTCGGTCACGCTCAACATTCCGGCCAACGCCCGTAACGGCCAGACCTTGCGGCTGCGCGGGCGCGGCCTGCCCGGCCAGCCGCCCGGCGACCAACTGGCCGTGCTGCGGATCGTCAATCCGCCGGCCGACAGCGACAGCGCGCGCGAACTGTTCCAGCGCATGGCGCGGGAATTGCCGTTCGATCCCCGCGCGCATTGGCGTAAATGATGGTGCGCGGCGGTCCTCGCACCGAGCCGCCATCGCGGCCAAACTTAAGGTAACTCTTTTAAAAGTTGAGGGTTTTACACCGATGAACGCCCATCGTCCCATCGCGGCAACCGCCCTGCTGGCGCTGAGTCTGGCCATTGCCGCACCGTCGCCCGCCCAGTCCGCCCTACCGGCCATCGTGGACGGCCAAGCGCTGCCGACCCTGGCGCCGATGCTGGAACGAGCCACGCCGGCGGTGGTCAACATCGCGACCGAAAGCCGGGTCACCCGCAATCCGCTGCTGGATGACCCTTTCTTCCGCCGCTTCTTCGATTTTCCCGCGCAACCGCGCGAACGCAGGGCGCAGAGCGTCGGTTCCGGCGTGGTGGTGGACGCGCGTCAGGGCTACATCATCACCAACCATCATGTCGTCAGCGGCGCCGAAACGATTGCTGTGACCTTGCGCGACGGCCGCAAGCTCAAAGCCAAGGTCATCGGCTCCGATTCGGAAAGCGATGTGGCGGTGATTCAGATTCCCGCCGACAACCTGACCGCGTTGAAGCTGGCCGATTCCGACGCCTTGCGCGTCGGTGATTTCGTGGTCGCCATCGGCAACCCGTTCGGGCTCGGGCAAACCGTCACCTCCGGCATTGTCAGCGCCTTGGGGCGCACCGGGCTGGGGATTCAGGGCTACGAGGATTTCATCCAGACCGACGCCTCCATCAATCCCGGCAATTCCGGCGGCGCGCTGGTCAATCTGCGCGGCGAACTGGTCGGTATCAACACCGCCATTCTCGCGCCCGGCGGCGGCAATGTCGGCATCGGTTTCGCCATTCCGTCCAACATGGTCTCGCGGCTAATGAACCAGATTGTCGCCCACGGCTCGGTGCGGCGCGGCCAGTTGGGCGTAGCGGTACAGGACCTGACCCCCGATCTGGCTCGGGCGTTCAACATCCCTTCCAATCAGGGTGCCGTCATCGCCCAGGTCAACCCTCGTTCCGCCGCCGCCCGTGCCGGCTTGAAGGAAGGCGACGTGGTGTTGAACATCAACGGCCGCCCGATCCGGGACGGCGGCTCGTTGCGCAATTCCATCGGCCTGTTGGAAGTCGGCGAACCGGTGCGGCTGGACATCCTACGCGATGGCAAACCGCAGACCATCGATGCCAAGCTGGGAGAATATGTCACCCTTAAAATTAGCGGTGAGGCCATCAATTCGCGGCTGTCGGGCGCGACTTTCGAGGATATCGGGCCGAACTCGCCGCTGGCCGCGCGGGTGCGGGGCGCGCTGGTCGCGAGCGTTGAATCGGGCAGTCCGGCCGCGCGGACGGGTTTGCGCAAAAACGATGTTATCCTGGCCGTGAACCGCCAAGCTATCACCAACACCGCCGAACTCAAACAACTGGCGGCCGACGGCGGCGAAGTGCTGCTCAACCTGCTGCGCGGCCGGGAAGAGTTGCTGCTGGTATTGCGCTAACCTTTCGAGGACGGGTTTTTAACCTGCCCACCGAGGAATGCCGATGAGCGAAGCGACTGAGCCTGTCAAGACGGCCGCCCCCATCGACATCTGGTTCGATTTCGCCAGCAATTACAGCCACATCAGTGTCATGCGCATCGAGCGGGACGCCGCCGGGTGCGGCGTTCAAATCGTCTGGAAGCCGTTTTTGCTCGGCCCTATCTTCAAGGCGCTCGGCTGGGAAACCTCGCCGTTCATCCTGCACAAACCGCTGGGCGACTACATGTGGAAGGATATGACCCGTCAGTGCGCCAAGTACGGCGTGCCGTGGCGACAGCCGACCGTCTTTCCCCGGCTCTCGGTGCTGCCACTGCGGGTGGCCTCGATCGGGGCCGATCAGCCTTGGATCGGCGACTACTGCCGGGCAATCATGCACCGGAATTTCGTCGAGGATCGGGACATCCACACGCCCGAGGCGGTCGGCGCTGTCCTGGCCGGTCTCGGCTTGCCGGCGGACGAGCTTATCGCTCAAGCGCTAGCCGGACCGAACAAGCTCAAACTTCGGGGAGCCACCGAAACCGCGCAAGCCCTGGGCATCTTTGGCGCGCCGACCTTTTTCGTGCGCGGTGAAATGTTCTGGGGCAACGACCGGCTCGATGACGCTTTGGATTTCGCCGCTTAGAGCACCGGGCCCTGAAACGTTTAGCGCTAAGGTCGAGAACGACGCAGCGATTGCTTTCGCCCGCTTGAAGTCGCGCCCGGCTCTGTTGCAAGCTCCGACCAAATCGCTACAATATTTTTTAGGAACGTTGAGGCGATTTTAAGGGAAAATGAATCTTTTATCAGACATATAAAGCCTTTCAGAGAAAACTCGTGCTTTGAACTGTTAACGGTTCGTCGCTATTTCGGCTCTTTAACAGGATGCGCCGAATGCGTAGAGAGGAATTTTAAATGCTCGAACGTGATCGAAAAAATCGTGATTCTCTCAAACAGTGGATGGACAAGTTATTACCGGTCGGGACCCAAGTCATCGATCAGATCGGAACGGATTATTTTGTCACCGGCTGGTATGCCGCCAACGACCAAGTTCATATCAGACTGACTCATGCTGCGGGAACCGACGCAGTGGCGCGCGATGTCCCGTTCGATGAGGTGATTTGTTGGGCGAGATTTCTGCCCGAGCAGCAGGGCGAGCCCCATTTCATGCCGAACAGCCTCAATAATTCGCCACGATCGGAGCTGGCGGCTTAATCGAGAACCTTCTGTCCACCGGAAACGTGCGGCTGCGCGGCCAAGACCCGAAACCGCACGCTGAAAACCTTGCGGCCCACCAGCCATCGGGGGTCGGTTCGACGCCCGACGGTAAAAGCCTCACCCCATCTGGACGATCCATCGCAACTCCAGGATAACCCCCAACACAGACTTTTCGCCCCCGCCAGCACTTCGCCAGCCTCCCGTCAACAAGCGCCAAGACTGTCCGGTTTCAACGCTTGGCGGCGGGCACCACCAGCTTATGCAAGGTAGGAACAGCCCCATGGCAAAGCGGAAACCAAGCGTGGATGGCGATGGAGCTCACCGGGCGTTCGAACCGCCGACCGCCGATGAGCTGGCCGAAATCGTCCAGCGCTCCGACGATGCCATTATCGTCACCGATGAAGCGCTGCGTATTGTCTTTTTCAACGACGGCGCCCAAGAAACCTTCGGCTACGACCGGGCTGAAATGCTCGGCAAACCGTTGCACGCCTTGTTACCCGACCGCGATCACGACCGGTTTCGCGAACTGGCCGCAACGGCGCTCCGCTCCCCGAAAAGCGGTCAGCGCGCCCGTGGGCTCATGGGTGGCGTGCGCCGCGACGGGCGAGAATTTCCGGCCGAGATTTCAATTTTCGAGCCGATGCGCGCGCAAGCGCGGCGCTTGACCGTCATCCTGCGGGATTTCAGCGAGCACAAGCAGGCGGAAGCCGAACTCGTCGCACAGCGAGATTTGCTCGAAATCATCCTGCAACAAGCGGCCGATGCGATCGTGGTCTGCGACGCCCAAGACAACCCGATCCTGATCAACGCCGCCGCTCGCCGGCTGGCGCTGGGCGACAGTCGGGGCGCTGGCGAATCCAGCCCCAAGTATCTGTGGGGAAAAGCGTATTACCCGGACGGCCACCCCATACCCCTTCAGGCGTGGCCCTTGCAGCAAGCCTTGCGCGGCAATACCACCGCGGGCGCGGAAGCGCGCGTGGTGCGGCCCGACGGCATCTATCACGATGTGTTGATCAGCGCGGCGCCGATCCGCAACGCTCTCCAAAAAACCATGGGCGCCGTGGCCATTTTCTCGGATATCACCGAACGCAAGCGGGTCGAGGAAAAGCTGCTATACCAGCTCCAGCTGACGCAAGGTATTACCGACAGCGCCACCGAATCGATTTTTGTCACCAACGCCAAGGGTGAAGTGACGTTCCTCAATCCCGAAGCCCGCAAAGTGTTCGATTTTACTCCCGAGGAGATCATCGGCGTCTCGCTGCACGACGCTATCCACCACCATTACCCGGACGGCCGTCCGATGCCTCTCGAAGAATGTCGCTTGGGACGCACTTATATCACTGGCGAGCGCATCCGCGATCATGAAGATACCTTCCAGCGCAAGGACGGCGCGATCCTGACCATGTCCTGCTCCAGCGCTCTGCTGGAAAACAAGGGTAAACGCTTGGGCGCGGTGTTTTTCATGCGCGATGTCACGGCGCGCCGACGCAACGAAAAAGCGCTTCGAGAGAGCGCGGCGCGGCTGCGCGCCATCATCAACGCCGTGCCCGACCTGTTGCTGGTGCTGGACCAGGACGGCCGCTACCTGGAAATTCTTTCCCAACCCCAGTTGCTCTACACCGATCCCACCACGCTCAAAGGCCGGCTGATCAGTGAAATATTGCCGCAAGAAGACGCTGGCCGGGCTTTGGAAGTGATCCAGCAAACCCTGGCGACCCGCCAAGCGCAAAGTTTCGAGTACGAATTGAAGACCCGCAAGCTGGGCAAACGCAACTTCGAAGTGCGGACCGCTCCTCTGGACGGCCTGTTGCTCGGCAAGCCGGCGGTGGTGCTGCTGGCGCGCGACATCACCCAGCACCGGCTGACCGAATCGAGCCTGCGCCACGCCCAGAAGATGGAGGCCGTGGGCCAGCTCACCGGCGGCGTCGCTCACGATTTCAACAATCTGCTGGCGGTGATTCTCGGCAATCTGGAACTTTTGGCGGAAGCGCTCGCCGATCCGGCATTACTGGACTTGGTGCGGCGAGCGCTGGGCGCGGTGGAGCGCGGCACCACGCTCATCCAGCGGCTGCTGACTTTCTCGCGCCAGCAACCGCTGCGGCCGATACCCATCAACTTGAATACTCTGGTGACGGGAATCAGCGAGCTGGTGCGACGCAGCTTGGGCGAGACGATCGAAGTAAAGACCCTGTTGGCCCCCAACCTGCTTTCGACGCTCATCGATCCCGGCGAGTTCGAGTCCGCTTTACTGAATCTGGTGGTCAACGCGCGAGACGCCATGCCCGGCGGCGGGCGGTTGATCCTGGAAACCGCCAACCGTTGGGTGAGCGAAGAAGCGGCGCGCCAGCACCTTTTTCATGTGGAACCCGGTCAGTATGTCATGCTGGCGGTCAGCGATACCGGCGCCGGCATGTCGCCGGAAGTGTTGGAACACGCTTTCGAACCGTTCTTCACCACCAAGGAAGTCGGCCAAGGCAGCGGTTTGGGGTTGAGTATGGTTTACGGTTTGGTGAAGCAATCAGGCGGTCATATCCATATTTACAGCGAGATAGACCAGGGGACATCCATCCGAATTTTTCTGCCGGCGGCGCTGGCGCAGACCAGCGTCACGCCCGAAGAACGCATCGGTGACACCCCGCTGTACGCCGGTCAAGGCCAAACGATTCTGGTGGTGGAAGACGAAGCTCAGGTGCGGCGTCTGGCGGTCCACATGCTCCAGAACCTGGGTTACGAAACCTTCGAAGCGGATACCGCGGCCGCCGCTCTGGCAATTTTGAAGGTTATCCCGAGAATTGCGGTACTGTTTACCGACGTGGTGCTGCCCGGCGGTCAAAGCGGGGTCGATCTGGCGTGGAAGGCGCTCCAGCAGCGTCCCGATCTCATCATCCTGTTTACTTCCGGCTATACCGAAACGCACTTGGCCCATTTCAGCAGCCGCCCGGAGGGTAGCGAGTTCCTGAGCAAGCCCTACCGAAAAGCCGAACTGGCCGACAAACTGCACACGTTGTTAGCCAAACCGCCAGCGCGCCCGGCAACGGAATGACCGGAGCTCGCGGGACACGGTCGGCCAGCCGGCTGGCTGGCCCGTTTTAAAATGTATTGCTATCCTTGTGGATGACTATAGATCACAAACTAATGAAAATAATTAAAATATTGATTATGCAGCGCCATCTTCCCCATCGGTCTCACGAATCAATTCAACGGGCAAGCCCGCGAAATATCGTTCAAGCTTATCCCGCACTCTTTCCGGCGTGACGACGCCATCGGCTAGCTTTCTCGCAAACAACCGGCCGGGATGGATCGCATCCCAAGACGAACGATACTGCGTCGCCCGCCGGTTGCCGGGGTCTTTGTTGCCGAAACCGTCGATCACGACGTTCCAGATGGGCCGGAATTGTTCGATGATCATGTTCTCGCCCAAGGGAATCCAAATATCGTCCACCACCAAGCAACGGTAGTGAAAATCGCCCAGTTCGAGATTTTCGGATTGGTCAATAGATGCGACGTGCTGTCGCAACCGATCCCGCAAGGCGGTTCCCCCGCTCATATCCGTGCCGATTCCACCCTTGCGGCCACCCTTGGGAATCGCCTTGCCAACATAGATCGGCTGGCCGAACGCACGATTTCGATTTTTGGTCGCAACCGGCCCATAAGCTGGAAAATCGCCCGTGTAATACATGGCGTAAATCCCCGCTCCCCTGATGTCCCCGATGGCCTTCATCCCACGCACGTTCTGTTCCAGCAAGGCTTGCACCACGCTTTTGCCCAAATTGAGCTTATCCAGCGGATTGTAGGGGATCATACCGCCGGTCAAGACCTTATCAGATGCTCGCGAATGTGACGCGCCAACAATTCGGCTAAGCCGACCGGCACGGCATTTCCCAGTTGCCGCATCGTCTCAGTCCACGAACCGTGAAAGACGAATTCATCCGGGAACAGTTGCAGGCGGGCGCTTTCGCGCACGGTCAAATAGCGTACCGAGCCATCCAGCCCAAGCAACATATTCTCTCCACCAGGAACGCCATGATCGCCCGCCTTCAGCGTCTTGGCCGGTTCGTCGAGCGGGCTTCCCGTGTGACCGGGGTAACTGCGCGCGCCACCCTGAAAACGGTGGTTCGGATACTTGGCGGCGGCCAG
This sequence comes from Candidatus Competibacteraceae bacterium, assembly GCA_003527885.1. GTDB lineage: Bacteria > Pseudomonadota > Gammaproteobacteria > Competibacterales > Competibacteraceae > Competibacter_A. The sequence continues at coordinate 6,571 of DPWB01000381.1, read as the reverse complement.
AGGATTTGTTTGAGGGTCGGGAAGGTCGGCGATGGCGTCCCTCACCGTGCGCCAGGCCGGCAAGGCGGGTTTTTCGGTCAATTTTCCGACCCGCGACTCCATAAACTCCGGCGGTTGATCATGCCTTGGCAGACCATGACGCACCCAGTATTCTCCTGATCGAAACTGATCCCACAGTAAGGCGGCGCGACAATGGGTCGGTTCGGGAAAAGCCCATTCCACATCCAAATCCGACCGAAAGCCCACCAAAAACACCCGTTCCCGGCGTTGCGGAACGCCGTAATCGGCGGCGTTCAACACCCGTGTCACCAGCCGATAGTGCAAATCCAGGAAGCCTCCATGCGTGTGGCGGCGTTCGAGCCGGGCCAAATGATCGGGCCATTGCTCGCTCGGATGCCGGTCCATTTCCGGATAGCTCAGTTGCAGTCGAATATATTCGAAATAGCTGGCGAATCCGGCGCGGGTCAAGCCCTTGACATTTTCAAACAGGAACGCGCGCGGGCGAATCTCGCGGACGGCGCGGACGGCCTGCGGAAACATATCCCGATTATCCTGGTGGCCGCGATGCTTTCCACCCAAGGAAAACGGCTGACAAGGTGGCCCCCCGGAGACCAGATCGACCCGACCCTCGAACGGGCGAAAGTCGAACGCCCTGACATCTCCCTCAATCAACGGCCACGCGCGGAGCGGCTCCATGCCGCGAAGCTGGTTTTCGCGAATGGTATCGCAGCAGTAGCGATCACGCTCGATCACCGCCGCCGTACCGAAACCCGCGCGGCTCACGCCCATGCCCAGGCCGCCCGCGCCCGCGAAAAGCTCAATGGCTCTCATCTTATTCGCCTTCCAGAAGTTCCTTGATTTTTTGTTCGATAATGAAGCATGGCGCATCTCGTAAAGTATTAGTCATTTTACTTGAATCGCCGTGGTCACCAACGACATCCACACCCATGAAGGCGCCCAATTCTCGACCCACGCCAAGACCTTGAAACCGGAGCGGATCGCCGGAGTGGAAACCAGCGGCTGCTCTCACACTGCCTTGCGGGGAGACGCTTCGATGAATTTGGCGGTAGTCGCGCGGCTGTTCGAGCGCTTTTCCCGATCTCGATCTGGTGCTGATCGAATCCGGTTTGAAAACCCGGCAAGGATTGGAGCAGATGATTCAATTCATCATCAAACCCGGTGTCGAGATCGCCGCTACGGGCGATGAGGTTGTTGGTTTTTCGACTTGGGGCGTTCCTTCACGTTCAATCTCATGCCGACCTTCGCGATGCGCCTGCCCCGCATCTCGCGCACCACGAACTCAACTTGACCCAAGCGGGCGCGGTCGCCCACCACCGGATTGTCAAACTGGCGGTTCAGATAATCCTCCAACGTGCCGACCGCCGCTTCAGGATCGGGCTTGAGGCCATACAGCAACGCGATGTCGGCCATGCTGGCCCCGGCGTCCAGCGTCATCTCGCCGAAGAAGCGAGAAGGCTCCAGATACTCTGGCAGCCGCTCGGAGGCGGCGAACCAAGGGTCCAGCAGCGCTAAATCAGCAGAACGTCCGAGCAAGAAGACACGATCGTCATCTCGCAGTCGCAGATCAGCATCCATACCGATCACGCGGCCATCCCGGATCAATCCGGCCAAGTGCACGCCTTCCGGCAATATCACATCGGCCCAGGCCCGGCCCATCGCCGGACTATCGCCCGTCACCCGATAGCTCAAAAGCTCGCAGTCCAACCTTTCCGGCACCTCCAGCCGCATTCGTCGCGCCAGGGCACTGGCCGACGGCGGCACTTGCAACTTGAGCCAGCGCGCCATCGGCGCCACCGTCCATCCTTGAATGACCAGCGACAGCAACACGATGAAAAACGCCACGTTGAAATACAAGCGGTAATATTCCAGACCGCCCAGCCACGGAAACAGCGCCAAGATGATCGGCACCGCGCCGCGCAAACCGACCCAGCCGATGAACACCCGCTCCCGCCAATTGAAACGGAAAGGCAGCAGACACACGGCTACCGCCACGGGGCGAGCGATCAGCATCAGGGTCAGTGCAATCAGCAGGCCGAGCATCGCCAACGACGGCAACAGCTCGTGCGGCGTAATCAAAAGACCCAGGATCAAGAACATGCTCATCTGGCTCAGCCACGCCAGACCATCGTGGAACCGGCGGATGTCGTCGATGTTTTGCAAGGGTCGGTTACCGAGCACGATTCCGGCAAAATAGACGGCCAGATACCCGCTACCGCCGGCGACGGCGGTCGTTCCAAAAATCAGCATCCCGCCGGAAAAGGCCAACAGCGGATACAAACTCGCATTGAGCGCGATGCGGTTGATCAACCACACCAGCGCCCAGCCACCCCCCAAGCCAACGGCCGCACCGATTCCCATTTGCTGAAAAAACTGGATGCCGGCCTTCCAATCCGGTGCGGTGCCGCCCGCCGCGAGCAGGTTTACCAGGGTAACGGTCAGAAAAATCGCCATCGGATCGTTGGCGCCAGATTCGATCTGCAAGGTGGCGTCCACCCGCTGTTTCAGCCGCAACCCATGCGAATGCAAAATGCTGAACACCGCCGCCGCATCGGTGGAGCCGACGATGGCCCCTACCAGCATCCCTTCCAGCCAGTGCAAATCCAGAAACCACATGGCGGCCAGACCGGTCAATCCCGCCGTCACCACCACGCCGACGGTCGCCAGCCACAGCGCCGGCCACAAGCCCACCCGGAAACTGCCGATTTCGGTGCACAAACCGCCGTTGAACAAGATCACCACCAGCGCCCCGGTGCCGATCATGTAAGTCGTTTGCACGTCGTCGAAACGAATTCCGCCCGGCCCGTCCTCGCCCGCCAGCATTCCCAGCGCCAGAAACACCAGCAACAGCGGCAACCCAAGCCGGGTTGAAATCGTGCTCGCCAGCACGCTAAGCAGAAACAGCACGCCGATCAATAGGATCAACTGATTGGTAAAGTCCATGGGCGTATTTGAAGGGTACGAAAGAAAAGCTCCACTACAGCGCCGTGTAGGACGATGCCGCGCCATTCATGGTAACCGAGGTCCGACCGGGCAATTTTTACGGCCTTTGCCCCGTCGTGCGCCATCGGCCCAACGCGCCCGCACCACCACGAGGCGCGCGGCGGCGTCTTTGGACTTAACAGTCAAGCAATACTCTAATAACTCTAATTTTTTAGACTTGGCATAGTCCTTGATAAAGCGCCCTCCAAGTTCGCATTCCGGCGAATTTACCCACCACGATACGAGGGCCGCGCATGAGCGACTCAAACCCGAGTCACTTTTAAGTGGGCCAATCTTTTTCAAAAATCATTGATTTTTGGCCTGTTCCGCGAAGCGGCGCAGGTCGGCCACGAGATCGGCAAGCGGCATCGAGCCCTTTTGCACGATTCCGGCCGTTTCGTTGGCCAGGCTGCGGACCTTGCCGGAGTGCACGTCCTCGGCGGTCATGACCACGAGGGGCAGGGTGTCGTGGTCGGGGTTTTTGCGCACTTCCCGGATAAAAGCATATCCGTCCATTTCGGGCATGACGAGATCGACCAACACCAAGTCCGGCCGGGCCTCGGCCAGCGCCTGGAGGCCCTCGGTCCCGTTCAAGGCCATGCGGCAGTTCCAGCCGTCGCGGTGCAACATCTCCATCAAGCGCTCGTTGGCGGCGCGGTCGTCATCGACGATCAACACCTGCTGGCCGGCGCTGGTGATCTTGATGGCTTGCAGGGCATCGGCCAGATCGCGACGGCGTACCGGCTTTTTGAGGTAGCCGGTCGCGCCCAATGCATAGGCGAAGTTCTTTTCGTTGACCACCGTCTGCATGATTACCGGAATGTCCTTCGTGTCCGGATTCTCGCGGATCGCCCGCAGCACGTGCCAGCCGTCCAGTCCCGGCATCAGCACGTCGAGCAACACCGCCAGGGGCCGGCTCTCCCGAATACGCTCCAGCGCTTCGCGGCCGCTGGTGGCGATGGCGACGCCGAAGCCCTCGCGCTCCAGGTGGCGGGTCAACAAGTCGCGCGCCGCCGGGTCGTCATCGACCACCAGCACGCTCGGCGTGCTGCGTTTGGGCGCGGACGACGGGTCTTCCTGAGCGGGTCCGGCGCTCGGGCCGGTTTCGGTGGCGACCGCCGGCTTTTGGTAGCGGGTGGGGAGGGTCACGGTGAAGGTGGTGCCGCGGCCTTCGCTGCTGGCGACCTCGATGCGCCCGCCGAGCATGAGGGAGAGCGCGCGGGTGAGCGCGAGGCCCAGCCCGGTGCCGCCGTATTTGCGGGTGGTGGTTTGATCGGCTTGGGTGAAGCGCTGGAACAGGTTGGCCAGTTGCTCCTCGGACATGCCGATGCCGGTGTCGGCGACCGAGAAGCGGGTGTGCGGCACGCCGTTTTCCTCAATCTGGGCGGCGCGGACGGTGATCTGACCTTTCGTGGTGAATTTGGCGGCGTTGCCGATCAAATTGAGCAGTATTTGCTTGACCTTCAGATCGTCGGTGGCCATCACCGTGTCCGGCTCTTCGGCGACCAGCGCCAGGGTGTTCTCGTTCTTGGCCAAAAGCCCTCCCGTCGCCGCCTCCACCTCGTGCAGCAGCGAGCCGACCGTGAAGTCGATGGCGTGCACGTCCATCTTTTGCGCTTCGATCTTGGACAGGTCTAGCACGTCGTTGATCAGCCCCAGCAGGTGGCGGGCGTTGACGTTGATTTTGTTCAAGTCCGAAAGCAGCGCCTCCTGGCCGAGGTCGCGCAGGTCTTCCTCGATCAGCTCGCAGTAGCCCAGCACGGCGGTCAGCGGGGTGCGCAGTTCGTGGCTCATGTTGGCGATGAACGCCGATTTGGCGCGGTTGGCCGATTCGGCGTCGTCCCGCGCCAGTTCCAGTTCGCGCGCCGATTCGCGCTGGCGCGTGATATCCGCCAGTACGACGCCGACGCCGGGGCTTTCGGTGCCCGCTTCGCTCACCAAGGTCAGCGGGAACACGTCGGCTTTGACGTAGCGCTTTTTGTCCTCGACCGACAACTCGTAGGCCTCATCCGAATCCACATCCTTGAAGCGGAACCGCTCGGCCAGCGCGCCGTGGATGCGCGCGCGCAGGCGGCTTTCGGTTTGCACGGCCGTCGCCGCCAGCGCCTGCCCCGCCCGCATCACCCCGCTTTCGGTCGCCATTGTGGCGAAGGCTTTGTTGGCTTGACTGATGTGCAGACTCCGGTCCAGCAGCGCCAGCCCCACCGGCGCACGTTCGATGACATCGGCCAACAGTATCTGGGCGCGCATCGACGCGCGCTTGGTTTTGGACGCCACGTACACGAACACGCTGATGGCTAACGCCAGCGCGAACAGCGAACTGATCACCAACGGAATGTAAACCCGATCGATGCGCTCGGCGTCCGCTTTCCGCTCGCGTTGCAACCAAGCCCCCAAGACGCGCAAATCCTCGCGCACCTTGTTCAACGCACTATTACCTTCGCGGGTTTTCGCCACGGCTTGCGCTTCCTCGAAGGATCGGTTGCGGGCGGCGACCAGACGCTCGCCGTGTTCGAGGACTTTCTGTCCCTCAGCGATCATCCGGGTGAAGATTTCAGCAGGTAGGCCGGCGTCGGTCGCCGCTTCCTTAAAGCCCGCGACATAGCCATCCATGTCCGCTTTGGCTTGCAGGTAAGGTTGCAGCACATCCTCGGTGCCCAAATTGAAATAACCGCGATAACTGGTCTGCACGTCTTTTAAAGCGGATAAATAGCGCTCGCTCGCAATTTCAAGAGCATTCTGTCGGGAGGACTGCGATTGCGCGGTTATCATCCCATAAAGACTCCAAGCGATGCCGGCGAGCGACAGCACCGTGAGACCTACCAAGACCGAACGGGTGACCGGCGACGCCATGATGCGGTTGATCATGCCGTACCGCCTTTCAAGGTGTTCTCATACATTCCACAAACCTCGTAGGTTGATAGCCCCAAGCCCATCCGAAGGACGTTTCCGGCGTAATTTGCTCTGGATTCTCGCACTGCCGAATCTTCACGAAGCACTTTTCGCCAAGTCGTGGGTCTGGTTCAACACCGCTTCGCGGTATTGACCCGACTACCCAATAGACTGTCCATCCGCACGATGGATGCCGGAATGGAGAAATAAACGCAAGCGCCGGATAGGCTCTCCCGTAAGCCTTGGCGGCACCGGTGGGCGCGAGCGGCAAGATGTCCGCGCCGCCTCACCTTCAGGCAACCGCGTAACGCCTACAGGCGTACAGACCGGGTTTGACCGGTTTCAATCGTGCGGTTTTCCTTCAGGGTACCTTCGCGTCAACGGACCGGTGCTGGCGGCTTCCGATAGATTGGCCCAGTAGCGCACCGGCATCCCTCTTTTCAGCGCCCGAACCTTCAGGCGGGTGGGATTGAAGATGCTCTGGTAATAGGCGATCCACAGCGCTTCTCCGGCGTCGGCCGGCGGCGCGTCTTCCTTCCTGGCCCCCGCCTTGAAGCTCAGCGCATTGCCGTCCCACGAAGCGCTGACCCGCGCCGAGCCCACGAGACCGTACTAGATCTCGTATGCCGTCTTCTGCTTGAAAAAAAAACGGCATGCAGATACCAAAGCAAAAGACAGA
>DPWB01000263.1:5798-6077 GCA_003527885.1 Candidatus Competibacteraceae bacterium | reverse complement strand
GCGGGAGGGGCCGCCGGTAGGCGTTTTGGATTTCACCGCGCCCGGCGCCGGCGTGCAAGCCGAGAGTTTGGTAGGCTTCGGCCCGTCCCATCGGGCCGGGCCATTTCGCATCGGCGGTCCGGTGAAACTGTTCGCCTTGCGCCAGCCGGTCGCGCCAAGCGGGGTCGGCGTGCCGGTCCAAATACGCTTCCAAGACCGCCAGCGATTGAGGGTCGATCCGGCAGTCTCGCCAGAGTTCCAAAAGCGCGGGCAACTCTAAATCCCGCAACTCGCGACCCG
>DPWB01000263.1:4051-5646 GCA_003527885.1 Candidatus Competibacteraceae bacterium | reverse complement strand
GCCTTGGTCTTGCTCCAACCGATCGCGCCAGGCGGGGTCAGCGTGCCGGTCCAAATACGCCTCTAAAACCGCCAGCGATTGAGGATCGATCCGGCAGTCTCGCCAGAGCTCCAGAAGCGCGGGCATCGCTAAATCCCGCAAGTTGCGGCCCGCAAAACGGCCTTCCCGCACCGTGCCGGACATGACCCCGGTCGTATGATCGAGCGTCACGGATAAAAAGCGAGTGCTGATCGCGGATCGACCCTGACCGGCGGTCGTAGACGCGGGGGAGGGCAAAGGATGGGCCTTGAGCCAACGCAGCAAAAGCGGCGCGAGCGCGGCCAACAGAGGCACGGCCATTTCTCCGCCCCCCCGTACGGTCAACAGCAGCAGAAAACCGATAACGCCAATCGCCGCCAGCAGTTGCGGCGTCCGCGCGAGCCACGGCGAACCGCGAAGCCGACGGAGCAAAAAATAGCCGCCCACCAGCAGGGCGACGACCAGCAGCGCGCGCACCAGCATCGATTCTTGCAGACCTTAAAGTTGCCGGGTCAATTGGCGGGCCAGACCGCCCTGCCGTTTGCCGAAATCCTCTAGCGCCCGGCGGCCGCCCGTCGCATAGATCGCCACGGCTCGAAGCAAGGTCCGCAACTGCTCGGCGCTGCCGGTATCGAAGGCGCAGTAAGCGCCACGGGTCAGCCGGGCGATTTCCCGAAAACCCTGCGCGGCGGCAGGCTCGTTTCCCTCCTGGAATACGAAGGCCGGCACGCCCAACAAACCCAATTGGCCGGCCTGATGGCAAACCGCATCGACGGCTTCTTCCAGACAGTCGCCGACCAGAACCAGGGCATTCAACCGATGGTGGCGGGATTCGCGAACGGCGTGTTCCAGCACCCGGCCAACCTGGGTCAGGCCGCCCCGGCACTGCACGGCGGTCATGCGTTGGCGCAGCCGTGCGGGGTCAGCCAGCCAAGGTTCGGCCTGAAATTCGCCGTATCCGCGATACCAGACCAACTGCAAGGCCAAACTCCCTAGTTCGCCCGCCGCTTCGAACAGTTCTCCCTGCAACTGGCAAGCCCGATCCCACGTCGGCTGACGGCTGGCGGTGGCGTCCAGGGCGAAGATCAGCCGACCGCGTGGGGCGGCGTTCACCGGGATAGAGGCGGCCTGACGCAGGAACTCGGCGACCTCGGTGGACTTCGATCTGACGGGTGGCCGCGATATCTTCATGGGTTTAGATCCTGACGATGCGCTTCGAGAATGCTGGCTTGCCCCGTTTTGACAACGCGCGACGCCAGTTATCACCCACTGCTATTTTTTGCGGCGGTCGATCACTCTCACGGCTTTCCCTTCCGAACGCGGCAGTTCGCCGGTGCGCTTGACGACCACCTTAGCGGTCACGCCGATGAAATCCTTGATGTCTTTTTGGGCTTTTTGTCCGACCCGCGTCATGGCGGCCTCGCCTTGCGCGACCAACGGGGGACTGCCTTCGACGTTGACCGTCAGCAGGTCGAGGTTGCCCTCGCGGGAGATTTCCAACTGGTAGAACGGAGCCAAGGTTTCGGTCTGCATGAGAATGGCTTCGACCTGGGAAGGAAAGACGTTGACGCCGCGAA
>DPWB01000263.1:0-3699 GCA_003527885.1 Candidatus Competibacteraceae bacterium | reverse complement strand
GCGGGTGCGATAGCGGATGACCGGGAAAGCTTCCTTGGTCAGCGAGGTGATGACGATTTCGCCGGCCTCGCCGTAAGGGATCGGCTGCCCGGTGTCCACATCCACCGCTTCGACCAGGAAGTGGTCCTCGAACACATGCAGCCCGTTCTTGGCTTCGAGGCATTCGGTGGCGACGCCGGGACCGATGACTTCGGATAAGCCATAGATATCCACGGCATCGATGCCGAGGCGCGACTCAAGCTCGTAGCGCATTTCCTCGGTCCACGGCTCGGCGCCGAAAACGCCGACCTTGAGCGGCAGCTTGCGCAGATCGATGTTCATATCCTCGGCGGCTTCGGCGAGGTTGAGCGCGTAGGACGGTGTGCAGGACAGGCCGTTCGGTTCGAAATCCTGGATCAGCATGATCTGACGCTGGGTCTGGCCGCCGGAAATCGGGGTGACCATGACGCCCAACTCTTCCGCACCGTAATGAAAGCCCAAACCGCCGGTGAACAAGCCGTAGCCGTAGGCGTTGTGCAGGCGGTCGCCGGGCCGCAGGCCGGCGGCGGCCAAACTGCGGGCCATCACCCGCGCCCAGGTGCGCACGTCGCGACGGGTATAGCCGACCACGGTCGGTTTGCCGGTGGTGCCGCTGGAGGCGTGGATGCGGACGATCTGATCGGTCGGCACCGCGAACATGCCGAAAGGATAATTCTCGCGGAGATTTTCCTTCTTGGTAAAGGGTAGCAGGCGCACGTCGGCCACGGATTGGATGTGGCTCGGCCGGACGCCGAGTTCGTCCATGGCGTCGCGGTAGTATTTGACGGTTTGATAGCAGCGCTCGACGGTGGCGCGCAGCCGGCGCACTTGCAGCTCCCGCAATTCCTCGCGGGGTAGGGTTTCTTGTTCGGTGTCGAGAATCATGGCTCGCTCTCAGGTTATGGGGAAAAAGTCAGCGGCCGGAAGCAGTGGCGGGCAAGGTTTCGGTCAGCAGCTCATAGCCGAGATCGCGCAAGCGCCGGTTCAGGGCGAGAGGGTCGCGCGGTAGCGCACCACCGCGATCCGCGGGCCGATTTGGTCGGGATGCGCCGGCGATACGACCGTGGCGATATAGCCCAACAGATAGTTGGCTTCGCCGGCCGAGAGGGTGCTCACCGGCGAGGGGACGACCCGTTCGAGATCGTGGGAGGTGACCAAGCCGATCAAGCGACCATCGCGCACCACCGGCATTGATGGGAGCGACGGCTTGGGCGAGGCCCGCGCTCGCGAGCATTACAGCCGACGCCAAAACGTTTTGCCACCCACAACGCTGTTTCTCCCCTCGGATGGTAATGTTTATTCGCGTTTTTATTGCCGAGTCCGCCTGAAAAGGCTTGCCGGTGTCCGCCCGAACGAAATCAAACCACCGACCGGTTGAAAGCCGTTTTGGCGTGGCCCGCTTCCCGACCGGCATCGAAGGCTTGCGCGTTGACATCCGCCAGTTTGGGCTTATGGGCGCGAAAGCCTGCGACGATGCAGGCTTTGAGCGCTTCGGCGGGAAAGGGCAAATGCTCGCTGATCGCGCCGAGCATGATGGTGTTCACCAGTTTCGGGTTGCCCAGTTCCTCGGCGATGGCCCCGGCGTCGAAGGCGTGGACCTCGATGCCGGTGGCGGCCAGATCGCCGATGGGGTCGGCGGGGTAGTCGTAGAGGCCGGCGGAAACCACCGGCGGCGCGATGCGCAAGGTGTTGACCATCGCCACGCCGGTCGGGCGCAGGTGCGGCAGCCAGCGCAAGGCTTCGGCGGCTTCAAAGCCGATCAGCAGATCCGCTTCGCCGGCGTCGATCTGCGGCGAATAAACCTTGGGACCGAAACGGACGTGCGAGGACACCACGCCGCCGCGCTGGGCCATGCCGGCGACTTCGGTTTTCTTGACATCGTAACCCTGATCCAAGGCGGTGCGGGCCAGCATTTCGGCGGCGGTCATCACGCCCTGACCGCCGATGCCGACCACGAGGATGTTGGTGATGCCGTCAAGCATGGGCGTGAATCCGAATGACGCGGTTTTGCGGTTCCGGCTGGACGATGGCTTCCGGGGCGCAGGTTTCGACGCACATGTGACAGCCGGTGCAGGTGTTGGCGTCGATCTGGGCGAACACCAGTTCCTTGGTCTTGCCGCTCTTGGCGGTGACGGTTTCGCGGCTGGCGACCGAGATCGCCGGACAACCCAGGTCGATGCAGTTGCCGCAGCCGGTGCATTGGTCGTCCAGTACCGTGAACGCCCGAAACCGCTCGAAGCGGTCGGTGAGCGAGCAGGGGCGATTGGTGATGATGACGGAGGGTTCTTCCATCTTGGTCTCTTCCCGCACCAGCTTGACCATGGTCGGCAGTTCGTAGGGATCGACCATGCGGATGCGTTCGGGACGCACGCCCAGGGCTTCGGCCAGCTTGGCGAAATCGACGCGTGGGGCGGGCAGGCCGTGCAAATCCTGGCCGGTGCCGGGGTTTTCCTGGCCGCCGGTCATGCCGACCGAGCGGTTGTCCAACAGCAGCACGGTGACGTTGCCGCGGTTGTAGATCATGTTGAGCAGGCCCTGCATCCCCATGTGCAGGAAGGTGGAGTCGCCGATGACCGCGACGATGCTTTTCTTGTCGTCGGACTCGCCGCGCCCCTTGTCCATGCCGTGGGCCATGCTGAGCGAAGCGCCCATGCAGGTGCAGGTATCGAGCGCGTTCCAGGGATGACCCGCGCCGAGGGTGTAGCAGCCGATGTCGCCCACGATGTTGAGGTTGCGGATGTGGGAGAGGGCGAAGTAGGGGCCAAGATGCGGGCAGGAGGCGCACATGGTCGGGGGGCGCGGGAACAGATCCGCCTGCGACCGGGAGGCAACCTCATGCGCTTCGCCGAGCAAAGTTTTAATGGCGGGACGCAGCACGCCGGGGGCCAGTTCGCCGAAGCGCGGCAATAGATCCTTGCCCCGCACGGCGAGGCCGGCGGCGCGGATTTCAGTTTCCAGTAGCGGCTCGGTTTCTTCCGCGACGATCAAGGTGTCGACCTGACCGGCGAAGGCGCGGATTTTATCGAGCGGCGCGGGATGGCTGAAGCCGAGCTTGAGCACCGGGGCGTCAGGGAAGGTCTCGCGGACGTGCATGAAAGCCGGGCCGGAGGTGATGAAGCCGATGCGGCGATCAGCGCCGGGGAAAGCGAGGTTGAGGTCGCTGGTTTCGCTCAGCGCACGGAGTTTCTGATCGCGCTGGTGCATGAGCGGCAGGCGCGGCTTGGCGTTGGCCGGGGTCATCACCCAGCGCTGGGGATTCTTCTGGAAGCCGGCGGCGCGGCGTTCGATGCGCCCGCCATCGACCACGACCATGGCCTTGACGTGGCAGACGCGGGTAGTCATGCGGACGATGACCGGGCTCTCGTATTCCTCGGACAGATCGAGGGCCCGCTTGACCATTTCATAGGCTTCCTGGGAGTCCGCCGGCTCCAGGATCGGCAGGTGGCCGAAGCGGCCCCAGTAGCGGGAATCCTGCTCGTTTTGCGAGGAGGACAGGCCTACATCGTCGGCGACCACGATGACCAGCCCGCCGACCACGCCGGCCAGCGATTGGGTCATGAAGGCGTCGGAAGCGACGTTCATGCCGACGTGCTTCATCGCGCAGAAGGCGCGGGAACCGGCCATCGCGGCGCCGAAGGCGACCTCCAGCGAAACCTTTTCATTGACCGACCACTCGGCGTA
>DPWB01000219.1 GCA_003527885.1 Candidatus Competibacteraceae bacterium | reverse complement strand
TGTGTATAAGAGACAGAGACGACCCAGCGCGGCTCGGCCATCTGATCGTACACCTTGCGAAATGCGGGACCCATTTTATTGCAGAGGGTGCCGGCGACGATCATCACGTCAGACTGGCGCGGGCTGGGCCGAAACACGATGCCGAAGCGGTCCAAATCGTAGCGGGCCGCGCCGGCCTGCATCATCTCCACCGCGCAACAGGCCAGACCGAAGGTCATCGGCCACATCGAGCCGGTGCGCGCCCAGTTGATCAGCGCGTCGGCCGTGGTGGTGACCACGCCTTTTTCAAGAATGCCTTCTATTCCCATTCCAAGGCTCCCTTTTTCCACTCGTAGATGAAGCCGACGACCAGAATGCCCAGAAAAATCGCCATCGATACGAAACCGAACCAACCGATTTTGTCGAGCACGATCGCCCACGGAAACAGAAACGCGATTTCCAGATCGAAGATGATGAACAGAATGGCCACCAGATAGTAGCGGACATCGAATTTCATACGGGCGTCTTCGAACGATTCGAAGCCGCATTCATAAGGCGAAAGCTTTTCGGCATCCGGGTGGCGGGTGCCGAGGAAATAGCCCGCGGCGACCATGAACACGCCCATCCCGAAGGAAAGAGCCAGAAAAATCAGAACGGGAAGGTAGTTTGAAAGCATCAGTCACACCTTCGGCATGGCGAACCGGAAGAGAGCGCTAGGAGCGCTAGGCGTTCGACGACGGCATGATGTGTTCGATTCGCCTAGCAGGCGGCTTTGACAGCCCGGACGGGAACAGCTCAGAAACGAGCGAGGCGAATTCTTTTTTTGAATTATCACGCCGCATAACCATGAAACCTCATCGTGGTCTCCGCAATCGCACCGCCCGAAACGACGCCCGGTTGCGGGTGTCCGGGAAATGCATGGCACCTTGTCGGTATCCCAAGATGCTCGGTGTTATGTTATTTGGTGCCGATGGCCGGACTCGAACCGGCACGGCTCGCGCCACTAACCCCTCAAGCTAGCGTGTCTACCAGTTCCACCACATCGGCATAAAACGAACGACTCCGCCGTTCCGCTACTTGTTTTGCGGCAGCTGCGGAACATCGGCGGGGCCGCCGGTGTTCTTCGGGGCCCCGACGGGTTTTTGGGCCTGCACCCGTTCCATGACGCTCCTCGGCGCGGAGGTCTGGGTCGCGAAATAGGCGAGGGTCAGACTGCTCAGAAAAAACGCCGCCGCCAAAATGGCCGTGGTCCGACTTAAAAAGGAGGCGGAACCGCGCGAGCCGAACATGGTGGCGGAAGCGCCGCTCCCGAAAGCCGCGCCCGCATCGGCCCCCTTGCCCTGCTGCATGAGCACCAGCGCGATCAAGGCCACGGCGACGACGACATGCGCCACGAGAATCAGAGTGTGAACCATGGCGACAGTTTAACAGCCCGCCTTGGCAATCGCCAGAAACTCCTTGGCTTCGAGCGAAGCGCCGCCGATCAGCCCGCCGTCGATATCGGCCATGGCCAGCAGTTCCCCGGCGTTGGCGGCTTTCATGCTGCCGCCGTACAGGACGCGGGTCTGCTGGGCGATCTTGGCGTCGAGCGCGGCCAGCTTGGCGCGAATGAAGGCATGGACCTCTTGCGCCTGGGCGGAGGTGGCGGTCTTGCCGGTACCGATCGCCCAGACCGGCTCGTAAGCGATCACCGCATCGGCAAAGGCCCCGATGCCTTCCAGGTCCAGCACCGCCTTGAGCTGGCGTTCGACCACGGCCTCGGTCACGCCCTTCTCGCGTTCTTCCAAGGTTTCGCCCACGCACAGGATCGGCTTGATGCCGACCTTGCGGGCGGCGGCGAACTTGTTGGCGACGGCTTGGTCGGACTCGCCGTACAAGGTGCGCCGCTCCGAATGGCCGACGATGACGTAAGTACAGCCGAAGTCTTTCAGCATCGGGCCGGCGACCTCGCCGGTATAAGCGCCCGACGCATGTTCGGAGAGCGTTTGCGCCCCCCAGGCGACGGTGGCGCCGGACAGCTGTTGTTGGACCTGCGCCAGATAGACAAACGGTGAGAACACCGCCAGCTCGACGGCCGCGACGCCGCCCGCGCCGTCGCGGACCCCTTGCAACAGGGCGCGGACACTGTCCGCCGAACCATTCATTTTCCAGTTACCGGCCACCAGTTTACGGCGCATGTTGTTATCTCCAGCGTGAGAAATAAGGCTGGGCAAGCTTACGGATTCCACCTTTGGAAATCAATCACGCCGACAGGGCCTCTCGAACCACGCCGGCCAACTCGCGGGCGTGGCGCTCGACCGTCCCCCCGTCGGGCCCCTCCACCATGACCCGCACCACCGGTTCCGTGCCGGACGGACGCAACAGCACCCGGCCATGCTCGCCCAGCTGGCTTTCGATGGCCCTGATGGCCTCCTGAATCGGCGGTCGCTGCAAATCCACCTCGCCCGTCACCGAGACATTGATCAGGGTTTGCGGGTACTTGGTCATGCCGGCCTTGAGGTCGTGCAGGCTCTTGCCCGATTGCAGCATCGCCGTCACGACCTGTAGCGCCGAGATGATGCCATCGCCGGTCGAGGTCCGGTCCAAGCAGATGATATGCCCGGAATTTTCGCCCCCCAGAATCAATTTTTCGGCCAGCAGCCGCTCCATCACATAGCGGTCGCCGACCTTGACGCGATGCAGGTCGAGACCCAAGGCGCGCAACGCGATTTCCAGCCCCAGGTTGGTCATCAGGGTGCCGACCACGGCGTTGAACCGGCTGCCGGTGCGCAAGCGGTCGCGGGCGATGATGAACATCAGTTCGTCACCGTCCAAAATGTCCCCCCGGTGATCCACCATGATGACGCGATCACCGTCCCCGTCGAAGGCGATCCCGAGATCGGCGCCCTGCTCCAGAACCGTTTCGCGCATGATCGCCGGTTTGGTGGAGCCGCAATCCTGATTGATGTTGACCCCATCGGGCGCGACGCTCACCGGGATCACCGTCGCGCCCATCTCGCTAAAGACGCTGGGCGCGATGTGATAGGTTGCGCCGTGCGCGCAATCCACCACGATTTTCAGGCTCGCGAAACTGGTCCAGGACGGCACCGTGCTCTTGCAAAACTCGATATAGCGACCGGCGGCGTCGACGATGCGCTCGGCCTTGCCCAGCGCGTCCGGCCCGACCGTATCGAAAGGCTGGTCCAGCAACTCCTCAATGTGCTGCTCGGTGTCGTCGGGCAACTTTTGTCCGTCGCGGGAGAAGAACTTGATCCCGTTATCGTAATAGGGGTTGTGCGAGGCGCTGACCACGATGCCGGCGCAGGCCCGCAAGGTACGGGTCAGATACGCGATGCCCGGCGTCGGCATCGGCCCCAGCAAGGCGATGTTGACACCGGCCGCGGAGAGGCCCGCTTCCAGGGCCGATTCGAACATGTAGCCCGAAATCCGGGTATCCTTACCGATGACGATGCGGTTGAAACCCTTGGTCTGAAGCGCGCGACCGACCGCCCAACCCAATTTCAGCATGAATTCCGCCGTGATCGGATACTCGCCCACGCGCCCGCGAATTCCATCCGTGCCAAAGTACCGCTTTCCCATACTTAATTCTCCCATAGCCAACCGAGGGGGCATTATACAGTGGGTCCGGGCGGCCGAAAGCTCAGGCGGCGGCCAAGGTCGCGGCGCACACGCGCAGGGCTTGAACCGTTGCCCGGACATCGTGGGCCCGGACGATGCGCGCACCCTGCCACGCGGCCACAACCGCCGCCGCCAAGCTGCCGCTCAACCGTTCCTCGACCGGCGCGTCCGACAGCGCGCCGATCATGCTTTTACGGGAGAGGCCGACCAAAACGCCGGCGGCCAAGCCATCGAAGCAATGCAACTGGCGCAACAGCGAAAGGTTGTGACCGAGATTTTTGCCAAACCCGAAACCGGGATCGACCAGAACCCGGTCGCGCGCCAAGCCGGCCGCCTCACAAACCCGCACCCGCTCCGCCAGAAAGTTACGGACTTCGGCGACGACATCGACATAATGGGGCTCCCGCTGCATGGTGCCGGGTTCGCCGCGCATGTGCATCAAACAGACGGGAACGCCGCTGGCCACCGCGATTTCGAGCGCGTCCGGCCGGCGCAGCGCCCACACGTCGTTGATCAGCCCGGCCCCCGCGCCGACCGCCGCGCGCATGACCTGCGGCTTGCTGGTATCCACCGAGATGGGAACCGGCAATTCGCGCGCCAAGCGTTCCACCAGCGGCAGAACCCGGTCCAGCTCCTCTTGGACGGGGACCGCCGGGGCGCCCGGCCGGGTGGATTCACCGCCGATATCGAGGATGGCCGCCCCTTCGGCCACCATCGCTTCAGCGCGGCGCAGGGCGTCGTCGAACCGCAAGTAACGGCCGCCGTCGGAAAAAGAATCGGGGGTGACATTCAGCACCCCCATCACGACCGGTTGCGTGAGATCGAGCCATTTGCCCGCGCAGTCGAGACGCATGGCTCAATGCTGCTGGGCTGGACCCCCGATCTTTCCGGCGTCCGGCCGCTCTTTATCCAGGTCGATTTTCGAGCCGTCGCTCGGAGGTTCCTGATCGGCGCCGACATCCGCCGGCTCGCGCGGCGGCCGCCCGGCCATGATGTCGTCGATCTGCTCGGAATCGATGGTCTCGTACTTGATCAGCGCCTCGGCCATGGTGTGCAGCTTGGATAGGTTGTCCCGCAGCAGCTCCTCGGAACGCTGGTAGTTGCGATCGATGATCGAACGGATTTCCTCGTCGATGACGTGGGCGGTTTCATCCGAGACGTTCTTGTGGCGGGTCACGCTGCGGCCCAGGAACACTTCGCCGTCGTCCTCGCTGTAGGTCAACGGTCCCAGCCGGTCGGACAGGCCCCATTTGGTGACCATGTTGCGGGCGAGATCGGTGGCGCGCTCGATGTCGTTCTGCGCGCCGGTGGTCACATGCTCCCGCCCGAAGATGATCGATTCGGCGATCCGCCCGCCGAACAGGCTGGAAATCTGGCTTTCCAACCGCTGCTTGCTGAAACTGTAGCGGTCGCCCTCCGGCAAGAACATGGTCACCCCCAGCGCCCGGCCGCGCGGGATGATGCTGACTTTGTAGACCGGATCGTGCGCCGGGACCAGCCGCCCGACGATGGCGTGTCCGGCTTCGTGGTAGGCGGTGAGCTTTTTCTCGTCCTCGCTCATCACCATCGACTTGCGTTCGGCGCCCATCATGATCTTGTCCTTGGCCTTTTCGAAGTCGTCCATGTCCACGTCGCGCTTGTTGGAGCGGGCGGCGAACAAGGCGGCCTCGTTGACCAGGTTGGCCAGATCGGCGCCGGAGAAACCCGGCGTGCCGCGCGCGATCACCGACGGCTTGACGTTGTCGGCCAGAGGCACCTTGCGCATGTGCACCTTGAGGATCTGCTCGCGCCCGCGCA
Source organism: Candidatus Competibacteraceae bacterium (assembly GCA_003527885.1). Lineage (GTDB taxonomy): Bacteria > Pseudomonadota > Gammaproteobacteria > Competibacterales > Competibacteraceae > Competibacter_A. The sequence goes on along the minus strand of DPWB01000219.1, from coordinate 163 downwards.
CGTCCGGCAGCGGCACCACCACCTGGCGGTCGAAGCGGCCGGGCCGCAGCAGCGCCGGGTCGAGCACGTCCGGGCGGTTGGTGGCGGCGATGACGATGATGCCCTCGTTGCCCTCGAAACCGTCCATCTCGACCAGCAACTGGTTCAGGGTCTGCTCGCGCTC
>DPWB01000067.1:9438-9638 GCA_003527885.1 Candidatus Competibacteraceae bacterium | reverse complement strand
CGACGAAGGTCCGGTCGCCCTCGTTGCGCGACCGCCCACGCGCGTACTCGGTCAGATGGGTCGGCAGCGGGCCATTGGGGCCGAACAGCCCGAGAAAATACTCGTACAAGCGCGGCGGCCGGTTCTCACCCCCCGGATCGAAGGCCGCCAGCGTCGCCGGCGCAAAAGCCAGCGACGGTTCCTGGGCCAGCCGGATCGGG
>DPWB01000067.1:6125-9164 GCA_003527885.1 Candidatus Competibacteraceae bacterium | reverse complement strand
CCAGCCGGATCGGGTCGTCGGCCAAACGCAGCGATTTTCCCAGGCGCGGCCGGTCTCGATGCAGGCATTCCAGCCGCCGCAACGCCTGGAAAAAATGAAAGGCGTACGGCGTGCGCCGCAACGCTTCGAACAATTCTAGAACGTGCGCCGCTTCCCGATTCTCGCCGGCCATCGCACGATCTCGCCACGTTCTGAGGAATGGACCACCGTTTCGGTAAACGAATTGATGGAGGCGTATTTCGCGAAAAACTGCTCCAGCACCGCCCCCAACAGAAAAATGCCCGCGCCTTCGAAAGCGCCTTCATCCAGCGTGACGTTCACCTCCAGGCCCCGCGCGAAGGCGATAGGCCCCGCAACGGGCGCACGGCGGGTGATGGGGGCCGCCCGCACCGAACGGATCCCGTCGATCTGTTTGCGGGTGGCGGCCTCGGCCAGATCGCCGTACAAGGCCAGCAATTCCCGCAACGCCACCGCGCCCTGGCGGCTGTCGGTGTCGGCCAGCGACAGATAGTTCAGCGACAAATGGCTGATCAACCGCCAGGCGGTATCGCCGTGGGCGTGGGAAGGGCGCGGCTTGGTTGGCCCGGCCAGACAGCGCACCGAGCCGACCGGCGCGCCGGAGGTCATGCTAAAGTCGGTCTCGCCCAGCCCGATCGGCATGTGCAGCGGCAGATCGCGGTTGGTGCACAGCACGGTCACGGCCAACTGTTTCAGATTGGACCGGTAGGGCGCTTCCCCGGCATCCACCAAGGATAGAAAAACCTCGCTGCCGATATAGCTGGACCGGGGCCCGCTGCGCCGCTGCTGGCTGGATAACTGCCGGGGTAACCGACGCACCGTGTAAAACGCGCGCCGCTCGCGCTGGTCCAGCCGGTCGTAGGCGGCATAAAACGGCAGGAACTCCTGTTCCTCGCCTTCCGCGCCGATGCCGGTCACCCCGTTGACCTGGTAGACCTCGAAATCCATCGGCCGGGTCCGGTCCGGTACCACGTGATGTTCGGCCACCTGCTCGCTCAGGTGGATGCGGTCGGCGCGCTTGGGAAACAGATTGGTGGCCGGCGCGCAAAACAGCGCGAAATGCTCGGCTTCCAAGCCGTTTTCCAGCGCCGCGTTGGCGCGGTTGAGCAGGATCAGGATTTCCAGCTCCGAATCCGCGCAACGGCGCACCGCCGCTCCCAAACCCGCCAGCTCCACGAACAGGAAACGCTGCGGAAACGCGAAATATTCGTGCAGCAACCGGTAGCCTCGAAAGGAGGGCGGCGCATACGGCAACAGCGCCTGCTCGTCGGCGAAACCCAAGCGCCGGATGCACTCGCCGGGCACCACTTCGTGCCAGGGCGCCGGGCGCTGGCCCGGCCGGGCCACCACCATCACGGCATTGCCCAACAATTGTTCGTAGACCCGCATGGGCAGTTCGTCGCTGCCGTTCAGGAACAGGGTCAGCCGCTCCAGGGCCAACTTGTCGAAGCTCAGCCCCGGCAGGGTGGTCCGCAGCCGCAGCCGGATGCCCGCCCGCACCTTGTTCAGATCCGGCAGATCGAGCAGCGCCACCGGCTCCTTGCCGGCAAAATACTGGACCTCGGTCAATTCCACCGGCCACAGCGTCACCTCGTGGGCGGTGCGGTACTCGCAGGGGGTCTGATCGCCCTTGCCCAACAGGCTGCGCAACTCGCTGCCGCGCGGGATGACGAAACCCTGATCGAGCGCGCCCTCGGTGGGGTCGGGCTGAAATTGGGCGACCAGCATCGACGGGGTCGGCGCCAGGTAATGCGGGTAGATGATTTCCAGCAGATGCTGGGTGAAGCGCGGGAACTCGGCGTCCAGCTTGAGCTGGACCCGCGCCGCCAGAAAACCGAAGCCTTCCAGCAGCCGTTCCACGTAGGGATCGGCGCATTCGAAGCCTTCCAATCCCAGCCGCCCGGCGATCTTGGGAAATTCCTTGGCGAATTCGCCGCCCACTTCGCGCAGATGTTGCAGTTCCCGGTTGTAATACTCCAGCAGGCGGGGATCCATCAGCGCCCCCTCGGCCGGTTGGATTCCTCGACCTTGACCTGACCGCTTTCCAGATCGATTTCGGTCTTCAAATACAGTTGCAGCGGCAGCGGTTGCGCCCACAAATCGCCTTCGACCTCGAAGGTCAGGGCATTGTGGCTCATCCGTTCTTCGGTGAGTTCGGCATGAACCCGCAGCGTGTGACGCAGGATGCGCGGCTCGAAATCGAGGATGGCTTGGCGCAGGTTCTGCTCCAGATCGCCGATTTCCAAGCTGCGCGCGGTGCCGCCGGCCAGCGCCGGCAGGCCGTAATTGATAACGGATCGGGCCGCGAACGGATAGCGGGCGTCCAACTCCTCGTCGGTCATGCGGGTCGCGTTGAGCAGCCAGCCCAAATCCCGCAGCACGCACTCGCGCAAGCGGCCCATCGACAGCACCCGTTTGTCCCGCGATTCCTGCTGGCGGTCCGGCTCCTCGTCGGTCAAGCGATCCAACAACGAGGGTTGCAGCCGCTCCTTGGGGGTCAGTTCAGCCATCGCCGGCGCCGGCCTCCGCGGGGGCTTCGGGCGGGGACACTTCCCCGACATCGAGCGCGATCCGCCGCACGTCCAGCAAGGGATACTCGCCTTGCTCGGTCGCCAGCATCCGTTGTCCGAACCCCAACCAAGTGTCCTCCCCGCAGTCGCGCCAGTCGGTCTTGCGCCCCAGTTGGACCAGGGGATCGGCAGCGGCCTGAGAGCCGGGATAGCGCGCGGGAATGAGGCCCACGGTCTCGCCGCCGTTGGCCCAGGTGAACTGGGCCGGCGCCCAAACGAAATCCCGCAAATCGGCGGGCTGTTCGAGTTGGATCGCGCGGATCCGCTGCCAGGGAATCCAGTAGTAACGCCCGTTGACCACCGCCTCCAGCATCGGGCCCAACCGCGGGTCGGCATCGGCGAGCCATTCGAAGGGCTGTTCGTCCAGCGTTCCGGCGACCGCCGTCGCCACCTCGAACGCCCGGTCACGGGTGGCGCGGGCTTGGGCGTATTGCGCGGTCGCGGTCAGCCG
>DPWB01000067.1:510-5930 GCA_003527885.1 Candidatus Competibacteraceae bacterium | reverse complement strand
CGCAACAGCTCGCAGCGGATCGCCTCGCGGTAGGTTTGCACCATCGGCAGACTGGCGGCGTCCATTTCGCCCACCACGTTCAACTGGTTCAGGGCGCGCTCCCACTGGCCCTGCACCGCCAGCAACTGAAAAAGGAAAATCCGGTACTTGGGATTGGCGGGCTCCTTGCGCACCTGGGCCTGCAACTCGGCCAGGGCGTCTTGCAACCGTCCCTCGCGTAGACTTTGCTCGGCTTGCATAAGCGGCGTTTTCCAAATTTTTCGAGGCGAGAAAAACGCCGCGCACCCGGACTAAAACCACCGGCCGGATGCGCGGGTCCGCGTTGAAACGCCAGAACAATCTGGCCAGCCGCGCGGTTACAGCTTCTTGTTGGTCTTGACGTCCCACCCGGATTTGCCGGCGGATTTGGTCGCGCCCTTCTGATCCTGGGTGAAGTATTCCTGCTGCATCGAGGTGAAGTTCAAAGACAGGCTCTCGACCGGCAGATCCTCGCCGGCGCCGCCGGTTTGGTAGCTGCTGACGATCACGTCCTTGAAGGTGAACTCCAGGAATTTCTGCTGGCCGCCGTCCTTGCCGGTCGGCTTGCGCATCACCAGCTTGGCTTCCGGGTAGTGGTGGCCCGAGCAGCAGGACAGCAGCAGTTCGGGCGACGCCGAGCAGAAGTGCATGGTGAAGCTGAAATCGTTCATGCTCACCTTGCTGGCGCCCAGGCCGGTGCCGTGTCCGGCGGTACCCAGTTGGTGCGCGCCCCAGGACCAGCTCAGCACCTCGATCCATTCCTTGTATTCATGATCCGAACACTCGCCCTTCACGTCGCCAATTTTCAAAAATGCATCAGCCATCGTCGTATCCTCTCAACAGTCAGTTCATGGTTCATCGGTGGTTAAACCACCGCTCCGATCAACGGCGCCTTCGAAACTCCGGGTCTGAAGGACTGAAACTTCCGTCGTCGAATATGAATTTGCACATCTCATGCCAAAAAATAAGTCCCCCTTTCGCTCCTTTTCGCTATCCCATTCGCTTGAAACTCCCAACAATGGGCCACATTAACCAGCCCATTCTGGCCCAGCGGACCACTACCCCTTGATCGACGGCAGCTTGGAGACCAAGCGCAGCGATACCGTCAGCCCTTCCAACTGATAATGCGGGCGCAAGAAGAATTTCGAGGTGTAGTAACCCGGGTTGCCTTCCACTTCCTCGACCACCACCTCGGCGGCCGCCAGCGGCTTCATGGCCTTGGTCTCATCGCTGGAAATGGCCGGGTTGCCGTCCACGTAGTTGTAAATCCATTCCTGCAACCAGCGCTCCAGCGCTTCCCGTTCCTTGAACGAGCCGATCTTGTCCCGCACCATGCACTTGAGGTAATGGGCGAAGCGGCAGACCGCGAACAGATAGGGCAGCCGGGCCGACAGGTTGGCGTTGGCGGTGGCGTCCGGGTCGTCGTATTCGGCCGGTTTCTGCAACGACTGCGCGCCGATGAAGGCGGCGAAGTCGGTATTTTTCTTGTGGACCAGCGGCATGAAGCCGTTCTTGGCCAGCTCCGCTTCGCGCCGGTCGCTGATCGCGATTTCGGTCGGGCACTTCGCGTCCACCCCGCCGTCGTCGGTCGGGAAGATGTGGGTCGGCAGGCCTTCCACCGCGCCGCCGGATTCGATGCCCCGGATCTTGGTGCACCAGCCGTACAGCTTGTAGGCCATGGTGATGTTCTTGGCCATCGCGTAGGCCGAATTGGCCCAGCAATATTTGCTGTGGTCGCCGCCCTCGATATCTTCCTCGAAATCGAACTCCTCGACCGGATCGGTTTTCGCGCCGTAGGGCGTCCGCGCCAGGAACCGCGGCATCGCCAGACCGATATAGCGCGAATCCTCCGAGTCGCGCAAACCGCGCCAGCCGCCGTATTCCGGCGTTTGGAAAATCTTGGTCAGGTCGCGAGGGTTGCTGAGTTCCTGCCAGGAATCCATCTGCATCACGGTGGGCGATGCGCCGGCGATGAAAGGGGTGTGGGCGGCGGCGGAGATTTGGGCCATGCTGCGCAGCAGCTCCACATCGGGCGGGCTGTGGTCGAAATGGTAGTCCCCGACCAGACAGCCGAACGGTTCGCCGCCGAACTGGCCGTACTCTTCCTCGTAGACTTTCTTGAACAGCGGGCTCTGGTCCCAGACCACACCCTTGAATTTCTTCAAGGTCCGGCCCAGTTCGTTCTTGGTGATGTTCATCACCCGGATCTTGAGCATCTCGTCGGTTTCGGTGTTGAACACCAGATAGTGCAGACCGCGCCAAGCGCCTTCCAGCTGTTGGAATTCGGGATGGTGCATGATCAGATTGATCTGTTCGCTCAGCTTCCGGTCGATTTCGGCGATCATCGACTCGATCGACTTGAGCACGTCCTTGGAGATCAGCGTGGTATGTTGCAGGGCCTGCTCGGCCAGCGTCTTGACCGCGTGCTCGACCGCTTCCTTGGCTTGATCGGATTTAGGTTTGAACTCCCGTTGCAGCAGGGAAGAAAACTCGTTGGTTTCCAGGACTTCGGCGGCGGCGCCCGCCGGGGCCGCGACAGTCGGATCGGTTTCGGCCATGGTCTATCACTCCTCGGTGGCGGGTTTTTCGCTGTCCTGGGGCTTGGGGGCGGCCGCCAGGGATTGCAGCAAACTCGGATCGTTCAGCACCTTGGCGATCAACTCCTCCGCGCCGGTCTTGCCGTCCATGTAAGTCATCAGGTTGGTCAGTTGCTGGCGGGCTTGCAGCAGCTTGTTCAGGGCGTCCACCTTGCGCGCCACCGCCGCCGGCGAAAAATCGTCCATGCTTTCGAAGGTGATATCCAGGCTCAGCTCACCTTCGCCCGTCAGGGTGTTGGGCACCCGAAAGGCCGCGCGCGGTTTCATCGCCTTCATGCGGCTGTCGAAGTTGTCCACGTCGATTTCCATGAATTTGCGCTCCGCCACCGGCGCCAGGGGATCGGTCGGCTTGCCGGACAGATCGGCCATCACCCCCATCACGAAGGGGATCTGCACCTTCTTCTGCGAGCCGTACACCTCGACGTCGTACTCGATCTGCACGCGCGGCGCTCGGTTGCGCGCGATAAATTTCTGACTGCTCATCGCCATGGGACTATCACCTCTCTGAGATTGAAAATTAGCAGCTCACGTTCGGACGGCCTTCATTCGCCGGGCTCCTCGCCCTGCAAGCCGAAAATCAGTGTGGCTTGCTCGGCTCCGCCGGGGGCGAGATCGTTCAGAATCGCCATGAAATCCTTGGTCACCAGTTTCTTGGCGCGTTTCAACAAAAACGGCACCGGGCTGGACGGTTCGTGGCGTTCGAAGTAGTCGCAAATCCTATCCAACATCCGCACGGCTTCATCGCGGTTGCCGATTTCGCCGGCCACCAACCGCGGGCCGGTTACAGCCCCCGCCGGCGACTCTCCGGCGGCCGTTCCATCCGCCGTCGCCTCAGCGATGAGGCCGACCCCACGTTTTTGCAATTGCTGGGCCAACACCTGGTGTATTTCTTTCAACACACCCGCCAGCGCGCTCATGTCCGGCGCGCGGGCGACGCCGATCAGTTCGGTCAACACCACCTCGATCCGCTTGGCCCGCTCGATGGCGGCGGCGACGGCCGCGGCGGTGGCTTGCAGTTCGTCCAGATCGGCGTCCAGGAACGCCCCGTCGATCTTGCTCTGGGTGGGCAACTCCGCCGGTTCGTCGCTCGCGAGAGGCGCCAGAAGGCCGTTGGCGATCTGGACATCCCGCAAGCTGAAGCGCCCCAGGGCGCGCGAGTTGACCAGCGGCATTTCCCGCACGCCGCGCAGCGTGGCCTCTTGATCGCACAGCGCCACCAGGACGTTGACCCGCAACGTGGGGTCGTTGTCGTCCTCGGGATCGAGCAGCGGGTAAACGCCGTCCCAGTAACGTTCGAGCAAGCCTTCCACCACCCCCAGGCCGGCGGCGAAACCCGGCAAACCATCGACGTGCAGTGAAGCCCTGGCCAGCGCGACCGCGACCCGCAAGTCCCTGGTCCGCCCGAACAGGCTCAAGGCCGTTTGTTTTACCGCGCGCCAGTCGGGCGGCTGCGCGGGAATGATGGTGTCGCCGTACTGGCGTTCCGGCGTTTCCTGCGCCGCCGCTTCCAGCTCGGCCAGTTCCGGGTCGTATTCGAGGTCCTCACCGCACGGCGCGGTCGCCTCGATCTCGCCCAACAGTGTCTCGATCTCGATCACGCTCATCGGTCTTGCGCCTCGTCTGCTCGGGTGCCTTGAAGTATAGCCGCCTCCGGCAACCCGCCAAGCCCAGCCACAGCGCCCAGACCTGGGGCGATCATCGCCCATAAAAATTTCCCAGTCATTTCAGAAAGCGCCAAATCGCGCAAATTTGTAAGCAAATTGTAAAACTGCCGCGCCCCCGGTCATGCCGGCCGCCAGTGCGCCCGCGCGCCAGGTTGCCCTGGCCGCAGCCCCGGCCCGATACCCGAGTCCCCTGTCACCCGACAACGCCCCGACAGGCTCGATGGATCGGCTTGGCGTGATTGGCCGGTCGGTATAGACTCGATCATTCTCATTCCAACCTTCATGCCTTGTGATCGATCCGATAAATTCCGCCTGGGCGGTTGCCGCAATCTCCCTGCCAACGGAACGCGCGCCATGCCTCTGAAATTAACCATCACTAGCTATCAGCGGCTTTCGCCCGGCCAAGAAATCGCCAAAACCCTCGGCCGCGAGCCGCTTACCATCGGCCGCGCGGCGCAAAACGACTGGGTGCTGCAAGACCCCGAGCGAATCCTGTCCAAACACCACTGCACCGTCCTGTATCGGGATGGCGCTTACTTTCTGACCGACTTCAGCGTCAACGGGACCTTTCTCAACGATTCCCCACAGAGAATCGCCCGCAACCAGACGGTCGAACTCAATGACGGCGACCATTTCGTGCTGGGTGAATACGAAATTTCAGTGGCCTTCGACTCCGGCGAGCCCGATTCGGAGGCGTTGTTGGAAGGGCCGTTTACCGATATCGTGCCGCCGTCCGACAGCGAGCTGCTGGGCGGCGCGCCACCGCCCGCCGCCGCTCCGCCGCAACACGGCGGCGACGCTTGGCCGGATCACCTCAAACCGCCGTTAGACGATATCCTGTCCGGGGAGCGGGGCGGCCCCGACCTGGCGCGGCACGCCGCGCCCCCCATTTCCGGCAGGCCCGCCACGACGCCGTCCCCGGATTTATCCTCGCCGGAACGGATCAATTTCGAGTTGCCATCGCTGGTCACTGGAGCGGGGCTGCGCAAATCGCTCGCACCGACCACGGAACCGCCGTCCGAACCCCTCTTCTCGGCCACGCCAAGCTTGCCCGAGGCCGGGCTTGCGGTACAACCCGCGCCGGCATCCACCGCCTTGCCGACAACGCCTTCGAGCACCCCGGAACCCGAGCCGAAAAGGC
>DPWB01000067.1:0-279 GCA_003527885.1 Candidatus Competibacteraceae bacterium | reverse complement strand
CCCCGGAACCCGAGCCGAAAAGGCCGCCGGAACCCGAGCTGCAAATACCGGGAGCCGAGCTGATAGCGCCCTTGGCCCCCGAACTGAAGACGTCGACCGCCTCCGTCGAACCCGGCTTCGACCCGCTCATCCCCGATGACTGGTGGATGCAACCCGCCCCACCCATCGCCGCCGCGCCGGCCGCATCGGTCGCGCCGCAGCCGCCCCCCCAGGTTCCCGCGCGGCACATCCCGACCTCCCCGGTTGCGCCGGTATCGCAACTGTCTCTTATACACATCT
>DPWB01000113.1:3413-3544 GCA_003527885.1 Candidatus Competibacteraceae bacterium | reverse complement strand
ATGCCCTCGGCGATGGTGTCGCAGCGGACGATACCGCCGAAAATGTTGACCAGGATGGCCTTGACCTTGGACGAGGACAGGATCAGCTTGAAGGCGCGGGCCACGCGCTCGGCGGTGGCGCCGCCGCCCAC
>DPWB01000113.1:0-3073 GCA_003527885.1 Candidatus Competibacteraceae bacterium | reverse complement strand
CAGGAAGTTGGCCGGCTCGCCGCCTTGCAACTTGATGACGTCCATGGTCGCCATCGCCAAACCGGCGCCGTTGACCATGCAGCCGATGCTGCCGTCCAGCGCGACATAGTTGAGACCGATCTCGTGGGCGATGTGCTCGCGCTCGTCTTCCTGGGTGGGATCGCGCATCTCGGCGGTGTCCTTGTGCCGGTAGAGGGCGTTGTCGTCCAGGCTGACCTTGGCGTCCAGCGCCATCACCTGGCCGTCGGTGGTCACGATCAGAGGGTTGATCTCGACCATGCTGCAATCCTTTTGCGTGAACAGGTTATAAACCCCGCTCAACACCTTGACCAGCTGGTCGACTTCCTTCTTGCCCATGCCCATGCGGAAGCCGAGATCGCGGGCTTGATAGGGTTGGATGCCGGCGACCGGATCGACGGTGAGAGTCAAAATTTTCTCAGGGGTCTTGGCGGCGACCTCCTCGATGTCCATGCCGCCCTCGGAAGAACCGATCAACACCACGCGCTTCTTGCTGCGATCCACCAGGCAGCTCAGATAGTATTCCTTGGTGATGTCCACACCGTCCTGAATCAGCAGGGCGTGGACCTTGACGCCATCCGCGCCGGTCTGCTTGGTGACCAGGGTGGAACCCAGCATCTTGCCAGAGAGTTCCTCGACATCTTGCAGGCTGCGCGCCAGTTTCACGCCGCCGGCCTTGCCGCGGCCGCCAGCGTGAACTTGGGCCTTGACCACCCAGAGCGGACCACCCAGTTGCTTGGCTGCTTCGACCGCCTCCTGCTGGGATTTGACTTTGATGCCGCGAGGCACCGCCACGCCGAATTGCTGTAGGAGTTCTTTGGCTTGGTATTCGTGCAGGTTCATGTGGATTACATCCCCCTTTTTCAGTGAGGTTGCGATTGTACCCCGAAACGTCTCGATCTTCACGTTTGCCGTGAAATGGGCCACAGCCGGCTCATCCCAGCGTCAATAGCGTTACAATTATAGATGTACTCCGTACTTTCGGAGAAAATCGCGTTCTCGACCCACGCCATCATGACCGCCGCCGATTTGCCTTCCGGGTTGCCCGCCGACCGCTTTCTCGACCGCCGCCATTTGTGGCGAGCCTTTCGGGTGGCCAACCTCTATCGGCTGATCCTGGCCGCTCTGTTGCTGGTGACTTTCGCGCTCGACGAACAAAACCGGCTGTTCGGCAAGCACTACCCGTCCCTGTTTCTCGGTACGGCGCTGGCCTACATGGTGCTGGCGCTGCTCGGCGTCGCCGGCAGTTACTGGCGGCGTCCGAGTTTGGTGGTGCAGGCCCACTGGCAAATGCTGCTGGATTTGGCGGCCTTGACCGTGATGATTCATGCGTCCGGGGGCTTGACCAGCAGCCTGATCAGCCTGCTGATCACCGCCATCGCCGCCAGCAGCATTTTACTGCCGCTCAGTTCGGCGCTGCTGTCCGCCGCCTTGGGATTTTTTCTGCTGACCGGTTCTTGGTTGATCGCGCACTGGTACCCGTCCGATGCACCGAATAAGGGTGTCCGCCTGCCCGACAACTGGTCCGATCTGCTGGAACCTTTGCGCGATGTCTCCGACAGTTGGGTTCGATTGGGGGTTATCGGCGCCGCGTTATTCATCACGGCGGGGTTGAGTTACGCGCTGGCGGAGCGGGCGCGACGCAGCGAGGCCTTGGCTCGCCGGCGCACCTGGGAACTACTGGAAATCGCCGAACTGAATCAAGGCATCATCCGCCACTTACACAACGGCGTAATCGTGGTGGATCGCGCCGATCAGGTTCAGTTGTTGAACGACACCGCCCGGGACTTGCTCGGCTGCGCCAAGGTACGGCCGGCCACCCCGTTGGCGGAGCTGTCCACGCCGCTCCAAGAGCGCTTGCAAGACTGGCGGGCCGGAGGTGCGGATATTTCAGCGTTCCGGCCGATCGCCCACCGGCCGGAGCTGATTCCGCGCTTCACTCGGCTCAGCGGCAGCCAAGCCACCAATGTACTGATCATGCTGGAGGATTTCGAGCAAGTGACCGAGCGCTTGCAGCAGATCAAGCTGGCGGCGCTGGGTCGGTTGACGGCCGGCATCGCCCATGAAATCCGCAACCCGTTGTCCGCCATCGGCCACGCCGCCCAACTGTTGCAGGAATCGGGTGGAGCCAGCGCCAGCGACCGGCGGCTGGGGCAGATCGTGTATGATAATGTCAAACGGGCCAACCGCATTATCAGTGACGTGCTGGACTTGGCCCGGCGGGATCGGGTCCAACCCGAGCACATCGCGTTGCTGCCTTGGCTGGACAGTTTTTCGCAGGAATTTTGTCGCGGTGCGGACAGCCCACCGCCCGCCTGGAGCCAAACCGTCGATCCGGTTGATATGCAAATCACTTTCGATCCCCACCAGTTACGGCAAGTCTTGTGGAATCTCTGCGCAAACGCCTGCCAACACGGCGCTCGACCCGGAGAGGCGCCGCTGGTCGCGCTCTGCGCCGGCATCGAACCGATTCGCGGGCGACCGTTTCTGGAGGTGCGCGATGCCGGCCCTGGCGTTGCCCCGGAAAACGCTGAAAAACTGTTCGAGCCCTTTTTCACCACCCGCTCCAAAGGCACCGGACTGGGCCTGTATTTGGCGCGGGAACTGTGCGAGGCCAATCGGGCCCACTTACAATATTTGCCCATTCCCGAAGGTGGTAGCTGCTTCCGCATCACCTTCGCTCCCGCCTTAGCTACGGAGATGGACCGATGGACGACTGCAATGCCTTGATCGTGGACGATGAAGCCGACATCCGTGAACTGATCGAAATGACGCTGCTGCCGCTGGGCGTCACCTGTCTGCCGGCGGAAACCTTGAGCGAAGCCCGCGCCTTGCTCAAACGTCAATCGCTCAGTTTTTGCATTACCGATTTGCGCCTGCCCGACGGCAACGGCCTGGAGTTGGTGGCCCACATTCAAAAGCATTATTCCAACCTTCCGGTGGCGGTGATCACCGCTCACATACACATCTGACGCTGCCGACGAGCGATCTAGTGTAGATCTCGGTGGTCGCCGTATCATTAAAAAAAAACGAACAGAAGGATCGAGATAGGGAG
>DPWB01000379.1:11686-16021 GCA_003527885.1 Candidatus Competibacteraceae bacterium | reverse complement strand
TGGTGCATGATGGCGGCCATCGAAAACACGCCGATGCGGTTGGCGATGAAGTTGGGGGTGTCCTTGGCCCGCACCACGCCCTTGCCCAGCGTGCTGACCAAGAAGGTTTCCAACAAATCGAGGATGGCCGGATCGGTGGCCGCGCAGGGAATCAGCTCGACCAGCGCCATGTAGCGCGGCGGATTGAAGAAGTGAATGCCGCAAAAACGCGCCCGCGCTTGTTCCGGCACCGAATCGGCCAACAAATTCAGCCGCAAGCCGGAGGTGTTGGTCGCCAAGATCGCCCGCCCGTTCAAATAGGGCGCGATGCGGCGGTAGAGATCGGCCTTCCAGTCAGGGCGTTCGGCGATGGCCTCGATCACCAGATCGCAGCTTCGCAACAGCTCCAGATGCTGGTCGTAATTGGCGGGTTGAACGAGTTCGACCCGCTCTTTCACCGCCAGCGGCGCGGGGTTGAGCTTGGCCAGATTGGCGATGGCCTTGGTCGCGATCCCGTTGGGATCGCCGTCCTTGGCCGGCAGGTCGAACAACACCACCGGCACTTCGGCGTTGGCGAGATGGGCGGCGATCTGCGCCCCCATCACCCCCGCGCCCAGAACCGCCACCCGGCGGATGGCTGCTGCGTTATTCATACGGTCGATCCCCTCGCTTCGGGCTGTTGGAAGGCCACACCGTGCCAAGTATCCTCCGGTCCCCCCTTAAAAATAAAGCCGGGGGCGCTTCCCGGCTTTGTCGATTTGGCCGATTGCGGGGCGGCGGGCGCTTAAAAGCGATAACTGGCTTGCAAGCCGACCAAATGGCCCGTGCCTTGATAGTCGATGCGCAGGGTATCGGTAATCAGTCCGGCGGGCGCCGGAATCAGATTGATGGTGTTTTCGCTGCTGCCGTCGGCGAATTTGATGTACATGTAGCCAAAATCGACGGCGAGTTGTGGATTGGGACGGTAAGTGAACCCTAAGCCGACGGCGTTGCGGTCGTTGTCGGGAATGCGCGGCGTTCTGAATTCCGTCGAGGGCACCGGGGTTTGATCGAAGACGTAGCCCGCCCGGAAAGTCCAGTCCGGGCTGTAGTCGTAACTGACGGCGACGCCGAACGACCAACTGTCTTCCCAATGCTCCGGCGTCAGGCTTTGCGATCCGTCGCCGAAATCGATTTGCAGCTTGTCGAACAGGCTCCAGTTGGTCCAGCGCACCCCGCCCATCACCGCCCATTGCGGGTTGATCCGGTGGTAGGCGGCCACGCCCAGCCAATCGGGCAAGGTCACGTCGGCCTTGGCCGACACCGTGCCGTTGCGGCTTGGAATGTAGTCGGAGATGGTCCGGTCGCCCTCGGCCGAATGCTTGATGCGCGAGCGGTAGCTGACGCTGAACCGGGTATTGGCATCCAGCTCGTACAACGCGCCCAGATTGAAGCCAAACCCCCATCCGTCGGCCTCGACCTCGGCGTAGCCGTCCTTGGTGAAGGCGCTGAACGGATTGAACAATGCCTGGGTCAAGGTCGCCTTGACGTACTGCGCGCTGACTCCGGCTCCGACGGAGAATTGGTCGTTGACGCGATAGGCGATGGAGGGATTGATGTCAATGGTGAGCAGGTCCGAATCGACCGCGTGATAGCGGCCCACCCAGTTACGGCCGTAGCTGGTGCTGACCGCGAAGGGCGCGTTGAAACTCAAGCCGAAACGCATCCGGTCGTTGATGTCCGTGACGTAATAACCGTTAGGGACCAGTTTGTCGGTGCCGCCGTCGTCGTCGCGCCCCGCAGACGGCAGGGTCACGAACACCGGCACGGTGCCCGGTTGGGTCAGCACCGTGCCCAGATTGCCCGGCAGCCGGACGCTCGATCCCGTGTTGTCGGTTTCCATGCTGATGCCGACGAGCGTCATGCCGGCCTGCGCGTGGGTGCCCTCGCCCAACATCATATCGGCGGGATTGAAGTAAGCCGCCGACAGATCGTCGTTCGGCAGGCTTCCCCCAGCGAAGGCGCGGCCCAGGCCCGTCACACTTTGCTCGGTAATTTGCAGGCCCGAGGCGTGCGCTTGGCCGGTTGCGGCCAACAACCCGGCAAGGCCGAGAATCGGAAGATAACCGCGCGGTAGCTGCTCTGGCATGGCTTCGGCCCTCGCTGTGTCGTGGCATTCAAGATTTGGCTGTAAGATATTCATTCGCGTGCTGATTTGATTATGGTATCGGATCGGTGCTCTTGCAATGCAAGACCCCATGACCCGACACGTTTAACCGTCTAACCAGCGCCGCAATGCGGCGGCGTCAAACGGCCAATCCAATTCCCGGCCGGTTCCCGCGCGCAGCGCCACGGGAATGCGAACGCCATAACGTTCCAGCAATACGGGATCGTCGGCAATTTCCACGAGTTCGAGAGCGATATCGGTTTGCCGGCGAAGCAAATCTTCCGCCCGCTCGCACAGATGGCAGCCGACCGTCGAAAAAAGCACTATTTTAATTTTGCAAGCGCCTAAGTTCATGAGGGTGCTGGCTCGTCGATCAATTTCCTGGTACGGGTTGAAACCGGAAGCTACGCCCTACTCCAAGTTCTTGGGAAGGCCTATGATTGATAAGGTCGATAAGAATAGAAAACGTGCTGGAATTCCACCATGGCCACGCTGCTGCACGAACTGGTTCTCGAACAGGCAAGCCGCCGCCCCGAAGCCGCCGCCATCGTCCACCGTCAAGCAACTTTCGACTATGCCGGCTTGGCGCAACAGGTGCAAGCAGCGGCTTGCGGGTTGCTCGATGTGGGGCTGAAACGGTCGGAGCGGGTGGCCGTTTATTTGCCCAAACAGTTCGAGACCGTCGTGGCGCTGTTTGCCATCGCTTCGGCGGGCGCGGTGTTCGTACCGGTCAACCCGCTGCTGAAACCCGAACAAGTCATCCATATCCTGCGGGACTGCAACGTCAGCATTCTGATTACGGCGTGCGGTCGGGCGGATCGCTTGAACCTCAATCCCGCCGCTTGCCCCGACCTGCGGGCGCTGGTGTTGGTGGATGAACCGATCGATCCCTCGGCGCGGCAATCGCCGCAACGCTTACGCTGGCAAGCGCTGCTGGCCGCCGGTACCGGCCCCAAGCCCGCGCGCGTCATCGACCTCGACATGGCGGCCATTCTTTACACTTCCGGCAGCACCGGCAAACCCAAGGGCGTGGTGCTATCGCACCGGAACATGCTGGCCGGCGCGTACAGCGTCGCCCATTATCTCGCCAACCGGCCCGATGATCGGCTGTTGGCGATTCTGCCGTTCAGCTTCGATTACGGCTTGAGCCAACTGACCACGGCTTTCGTGGCCGGCGCGCGCGCGGTGCTGATGGACTATTTGTTGCCGCGCGATGTCGTGACCGCCGTCGCGCGCGGGCGCATCACCGGTCTGGCGGCGGTGCCGCCGATGTGGGTGCAACTGGCGCAGTTGGAGTGGCCGACCGAGGCGGTCGAGAGCTTGCGTTACTTCACCAATTCCGGCGGCGCGATGCCACGCACTACCCTAGACGCGCTTCGCCGGCGCTTGCCCAAGACCGCGCCCTATTTGATGTACGGCCTGACCGAAGCGTTTCGCTCCACTTATTTGCCGCCCGAGGAAATCGATCACCGGCCGGATTCCATCGGCAAGGCGATTCCCAACGCCGAAATCCTGGTGGTGAGACCAGACGGTTCGCCATGCTCGCCCGGTGAACCCGGCGAACTCGTTCATCGCGGCTCGCTGGTGGCGCAAGGCTATTGGAACGACCCGGAGAAAACCGCCGAACGCTTTCGCCCGTTGCCGGGACAGAATCCCGCCCTGCCGCTGGTCGAATGGGCGGTGTGGTCGGGCGATACCGTGAAGGCCGACGACGACGGCTTCTTGTATTTCATCGGCCGCAAGGACGACATGATCAAAACCTCCGGCTATCGGGTCAGCCCCACCGAGATCGAGGAAGTGCTGTACGACAGCGGCCAGATCGTCGAAGCGGCGGCGGTCGGCGTCCCTCATCCGACCTTGGGACAGGCGGTGGTCGGCGTCGTCAAGCCCTTGCTAGCGTCGTACGCGGAGGCCGATTTGATCAACCACTGCAAGCTGCATCTACCCAACTTTATGACGCCGCTGCACATCGTGCTCCGTCAGACCGACCTGCCGCGCAACGCCAACGGGAAAATCGACCGCAAAGCACTGGCGGGAGAATTGCGCGATCTGTTTTCCGAGGGCGACGCATGAGCGCCGCCCGCCCCAGCCATTCGCCGATGGCGCAATTTCCGGTGATCGACGGCTGTCTGAGCGTGGGGGGCATTCCGCTCACCCAACTGGCGGCGCGGGTCGGCCAGACCCCGTTTTACGCCTACGACCGGCGGCTG
>DPWB01000379.1:0-11466 GCA_003527885.1 Candidatus Competibacteraceae bacterium | reverse complement strand
GCCAATCCGATGCCGGCGGTGGTCCAGCACATGGCCGGCCTAGTCGATGGTTTGGACGTGGCGTCGCTCGGTGAGATGAAGGTGGCGCTAGATGTTGGCATGGCCCCTGACCGGATCAGTTTCGCCGGGCCCGGCAAGCGGCCGCCGGAGCTGGCCGCCGCCATCGCCGCCGGTATCACCCTCAATCTGGAATCCTTCAACGAAACCGAACGAGTCGCTCGGTTGAGTCAGGAACAAGGGCAACCCGCGCGGGTGGCGGTGCGGGTCAATCCGGATTTCGAGCTAAAAACCGCCGGCATGAAAATGGGCGGTGGGCCGAAACCTTTTGGGGTGGACGCCGAGCAGGTTCCTGCGCTGCTGCGTCGGATCGGCGAATTGGATTTGGCGTTTCAGGGGTTTCACATCTTCAGCGGCTCGCAAAATCTGCGCGCCGCCGCCATTGTGGAGGCGCAGGATCGGACCTTCGAACTGGCGCTGCGGCTGGCGGCCGATGCGCCGGGTCCAGTTCGATCGCTCAACATCGGCGGCGGCTTCGGCATCCCGTATTTTCCCGGCGATGCGCCGCTGGATTTGGAACCCATCGCCGCCAATCTGGAACGCTGGTTGCCGGTGGTGAAAGATCGATTGCCACAGGCGCGGGTCGTTCTGGAGCTGGGCCGCTATTTGGTGGGTGAAGCGGGCGTTTACGTCGCTGAAGTGGTGGATCGCAAAATCTCGCGCGGTCAGGTTTTTTTGATCACCAACGGCGGCCTACATCACCATCTGGCGGCGTCCGGCAATTTCGGCCAAGTGATCCGCAAGAATTATCCGGTGGCGGTCGGCAATCGGATGAATCGAGCCGAGCGGGAGACCGTGACTGTAGTCGGACCGCTCTGCACGCCGCTGGACATTCTCGCCGAACGGATGGAATTGCCGAAAGCCGATGTCGGCGATCTGATCGTGGTGTTTCAGTCAGGGGCTTATGGGTTGAGCGCGAGTCCAACAGGATTTCTAAGCCATCCGCCATGCGCCGAGGTGTTGGTTTAGCCGATAGGGAAAAGAGGTTATCCCGCAACCAGGATTCGCAAGCCAGCACCACCAAATCGATCATTGCTCATCAACCGAATGGCGGCCCGGCAATAATCAGCTGGGTGCATCCACCCACCACCTCGCATCATCCCTTGTCTGTCGCTGATTCGACCCACCGGATCGGTATCGGCAATGGTGTCGTAAGGGGGAAGCATATCCCGACAAAATTCGCAGACGTTGCCGTGCAAGTCGTGAAAGCCCCACGGGTTGGCTGGCTTCTGACCAACTTCCCGCGCTTTATGCCCGGCGTTTTCCCGATACCAGCCGACCTTCGCCAAATCCTCTTCCCGATCACCTGACCAGAAGCGGGTTTTCGTACCAGCCCGGCAGGCATATTCCCACTGCGCTTCGGTCGGCAGGGCCACCGTTATTCCTGTGGCTTTTGTCAGAGCAGCGCAGAAAGCCACCGCCTCGGCATAAGTCAATTGATCGATAGCCACGCTTGGACCGGCTGGCTTGATCGGGGCTTTAGAGGTAATGGCCGTGTATTGGCGCTGCGTGATTGGATACTTCCCCAGGTAAAATGGCTGGGTCAACGTCACCTTTCGCACCGGCCCTTCGCTATCCAGCCGACCAGCCTCAGCAAGCGGCGATCCGAGGTCAAATTTCCCTGGTTCGACCCGAAGAAGTTCGACGGCGGCATCTTCAGTTCCAATGATGATGGCTTTCGCTTTTTCCTGAATGGCCTGTTTAATGGCTTCGCTCATGGTTCCTCTCGATTCCAACGACTTCAAGGCGAAGAAGGATGTTTGGCGTCGTAAGCCGACTTGTAGTTGCTGTCCCACGAGGTGCGATAGTGATTCTTGTGAGATTCAGCGACATAGTGGTCGTAGTAATCATTGAAATTTGTGGCTGGTCGAAAACCGTCCAGATCGAAAGTGTGAGACTTGCAACCCCATTTCTCCTTACACTTGTCAATCGCGGCATGAGTCTTTTTTACATTGTTGTACTCTTCTTTTTCATTGGCCTTGGCGTAATCCTCCCGGCTCAGCTTTCCGGCAGCGGCATCCGCGTCGATCTTATCGAAATTCGGTTTGCTGGACAGATTGGCGAGCTCGAAAAACACCGATTCGGTCGCCGTGCATTTATTCGATGCGCTACTGACAGTGATTGTCCCTGTCGAGGTATCGGTCTCGGCATCGAAACCGCTACTTGGGGTACCAAACACGATCTTCGGGTCTTTGCCACCATTTGCCTTCTTGGCTTCATCGAAAATCTCGGAACCACAGCACTTGGTGACATTGCTAATGGCATCCTTGCCGCAGGGGTCGTTGGGACATTTGGCGACGGCGCTGTTGGAAGGGTTCGCGCCGTTGTTCGCGCTCGGCGGGGTAGGATTATTGCGTCCACTCATTTCTACGCGCCCTTTTCAAAATAGGCCAACACATGCTCAAGCCAAGTCAGCGCCTTTTTTTCCAGCCGTTTAGCTCGCGCTTCCGGATCGACTAGCGATTCATCCTTAAGCGTCTTGTTGATCCACGGATAAAGCGGATCGGCCCCGCAGCCATAACCGAACGCCAGCATCAGCACGACGATCAAAGCGGCTGCGCGAGTGGTCGAAAAACGCTGTCGCCGCGCGCCATCCACGCCTTTGCGAATCAAGGCGTCAATCCCTTCTTGCCCCACGTAAGCCGCTTTTTGCGGGTAAACGCGGGCGATTTCCTGGCGCATGTACGCCACAAACTCCTCGGAAGGAATCAACAGCGGCTGTTGGGCCAGCATCGAGATATTCCGGAGAGCTTTAAGCGCGTAAGCATCGTCAGGACCGACGATTTTTTCTCGATAGTCCACGGTCTTTTCGTAAAGCGACTCCGCCCGCTCCATCTGGTCCACATCTCGCTTCTTCAATATTTCAGCCGCCCAAGGATATTGCGGATCGGTTTCAAAGTGACTGCCAAACAGCAACATCATTTCGAGATAAAGCCGAACCGGACCCCGAAAAGTGAAGTCATGCGCGGCCGCTCGATCCATACCGAACTGGACCGCGACCCGCATTTGCGTTTCGCCGAGCGTTTTGAACAGCGGCGGCGAAAAGTCCGCAAGATGCGCGACCATTTCATCCTCGAACGCCCGTTGCGCCCTTTCCTCGAACGTTCTGACCTGAGATTCTCGAATCGACAGCATAAGTTACCGTCCCAAAGCGCCTATCCGCCAATCAACACCGTCGGACATCCCAGCGCGATCGGGTCCGCGCCGCCGCACGCTTCCATCACCTGATCGCCTTGCCGCGCCGCCGGCAGATTATTGATGACGACCGTGGCGCTGCCCTTGGTGACGAAGCCCGGCCCGTGCGGCGGGATCGGCACCGGAATCGGGCAGATGTGCATGTCGGAAATGCCGGCCATCGCCGACATCACCGCGCTCGCCGCCGCCGCCGCCGCCGCCTTGATCCCCTCGGTGTAGGCGATGTTGGCGGCGGGCTGTCCGCCGGGCACCACGGATGCCGTGGCCCAGGTCGCGGACAAGGCCGCGTTGGTGGTATTGAGCGTGGCGATCATGCTGCCGGCCGCCCCGGCGGCGGCGGGCGCGCCGGACGCCGCCGCCGCTGCGCCGCCCTGACCGAGCGCCGCCGAGATTTGCGCCAAGCTGGCGGTCGCGTCGACCGGGGTCAGTTGCGGTCGGGTCATGAAGGTGTTCATCGCGTTGGAAATAGCGTCCACCGCACCGGCCATCGCCGCCGGCAAGGCGCGCCACGCCGGCAAGCCACCGATCAGCACGTTCACACTGCCCGGACCGGGATTGAGCGGCGGGCTGTGGCTGGTCATATCCGTCACGCGCGCGGCCATCGGCATGGTTCAAACCCTCCCCGTCGTCGCACTGGACCCGGCCACCGGCATCCGCTCGGCATGAAGCTGCTCGCCTTCGGGCCAGAACGCCAGCAAGGCGCCCGGATCTTCGTCTTCGGTCAAATAGCGCAGCACCGGACCAAACACCGTTTGCAACTCCCGCGGGTTGCAAGTCGGCAGATAGACCCGCAGCACGCGGGGATCGTAATAGCGGAAATACAGCGGCTTCAAATCCGGCCCGTAGACCTTGAGAAAGGTGCGCAAGTGCATTCGCAATTCCCGTAAATCGGCTTTACTGAGGATAAAAATACCCCAATGCTTGCCCCAACCTTCGCGCAACAACCATCCGGTAAACGCCGCATCCGGGGGCAACCGAACCAAATACGGCGCGACCAGCGCCATTTCGGGGTCCTGTTCACCCCGGAACAGGCACTCCGCTTCGACCTCGAAGCGTTCCAGGGTTTGCGGCAATTCGGGAACTGAAGCGCCGTCGAGAACGGCGTAGACCGTGGTGTCGGGAACCGCGAAAAGCTGTTTGAGAATCTGCGGCGCAATCACGGCCATGACTCAGGCTCCACTCCGTTTCGCCGCCTCGCAAATCTCGCAAAACGGCGTGCCGTTTTTGGCGGCGGCGGCCAGCGCTTTCGCCTGCGGCGTCCGTAAATCGCTGACGCTGACGGAATCCAAGGGCTGACTTTTCTTTTGCAAGGGTGCGGCCGGCGCGTCCGTGATCTGACCCGGCTGATCGGTGGCGGCTTCCTTGGGTGCGGTCGGCGCGGTCGGCGCGGTCGGCGAACTGCCGGAACCGCTGCCGGCGGAACCGCCGCTATTGATCTTGACCATCGTCCCTTGAATGGTCACCCCGGACGGATCGAGGGTGACGAAGTTGCCGCCCACCTTGATGGTAAGTTGCGTTCCCGCCTCGATCACCACCTTCATGCCGGCTTTCAAGTGGATTTCGGTACCGGCGTCCAGCGCGTGATTGCTACCCACTTTCTCCTGCAAATCGCCATCTACCTTGAGCGACAGCGTGCCGCCGACCTTCAAATTGTAGTCCTGTTTAATCTCCTGGTGCTTCTCGCCTTCCACCTTCTCGAACTGATCGCCCTTGCCGCCCGCGCCCGCCTTGACGATCAGATGTTTTTCTCCCTCAACCTGCTCGAACTGCTTTTTCTTGACGATCAGATGGCGTTCGGCCCCGATCCACTCGAAGGCATCGTTCTTGATCCGAATATCCTGGTTGCGCTCGGCGTGGAGAAAAATCTGTTCCTCGCCCTTCTTGTCTTCGAACCGAAATTCGTTGAAGCCGCCACCGCCCTTGCTGGATAGGCTTTTGAGGGTGGACAGCGTCTTGTTGTCGGGCAGCGCGTAGGGCGGCATGTTGATGCCGTTATAAACCCGGCCGGTGATGATCGGCTGGTCGGGGTCGCCTTCCAGAAACTCCACGATGACCTCATGGCCGATACGCGGCAGATACACCGCGCCCCATTTCTTGCCGGCCCAGCCTTGGGCGACCCGAATCCAGCAGGAACTGTTCTCGTCGGCCTTGCCGTAGCGGTCCCAATGGAACTGGCATTTGACCCGGCCATATTGGTCCGTATAAATCTCCTCGCCCGCCGGGCCGACCACCACCGCGGTTTGCGGGCCTTGCACCACCGGCTTGGGCGTGACCCGCGGCGCCCGATACTGCTGCTGGGCGTCGATGGCGGCAATTTCGCCCTGGTACGGCTTGCCGGAAATGCCGTAGCCGGAAAAGGATTCGTACTCGTCCGACTCCAAATGATGGGTGGCCGAAACGATCAAATATTTGCGGTTTTGGTCGTCGCGCGGGCAATTGCTGAGGCTGAACAGATAACCCGCCGCCAAACCGGCGGCATTGCCGCGTCCTCGGGCGACCTCGTGCTGGGCCAGCAGCTCTTCCAGACGAATCTTGGAATAGCTGTTGCCATCCCCTAACTCCGTGTATTCACCGGGATAGTCATACATCTCGAAACCGGACAGCGCATGACCCTTGGGCTGGTTCAACACCGCGCGCAGCGATTTGCGCGGCGCGGTAAAGTCATAATCGTTCAAAAAATAAGCGCCGGGCTGGACGCTTTGGTCGATCAACCATTCCGACAGCGCGTCCCGCTCGCGGCGATCGTGGGCATCGGGCGGGAAAAACGGCACCGCTTCATATTTGGGAAAACTGCTGTGGGAGCCGACGCCGTCGGATAACACCAAAGAATTCTTGCCGTTTTCATGCTCGAAATAATAGTAAATCCCTTCCTGCTGCATCAGGCGGCTGACGAAATTGAAATCTGTTTCGCGGTATTGGACGCAGTAATCCCATTGTCGGTAGCTGCCGCTCAACTTGTCCTTGAAATCCGTGAAACCATGCCCCCGGAAGACCTCCTTGATGATATCGGGAGCCGTTTTATTCTGAAAAATCCGACAATCCGAGGTGCGGGTCAGAAACCACAACCAAGAGTTCAATTCGGCCCGATAGACGCCGTAGCGCAGGCCGCGCGTGCCTTCATAGCTGAAGCGGGTCACGAAGCCGTTGAAGTACCGGGTTCCCTGCTGGTAGGGCAGCGCAAGCCGAACCGTCATGTTGGTGCCGAGCACGTCCGCCAGCTTGATATCGGTTTTTTCGCTGAACAGCTCCAGATGCCCTTCAAACAGCTGCCCGAGCTGCTCCGTGAAAGTCATGCGCCCGAACAACAGCACGTCCTCGCCGAGGACGCTGTTGACCGCGATCATTCGATATTTTTGAGTGGTGGCCATGATTCCGAGCTCCCTAATCCCGTTGTCGCACGCAACCGACGTTCAGTCTAGCAGTAACGCTTTGCAAAAAAAGAGCCAGACAGACAGCCGACCGGAGTCTTCGCGCGGCCAGTCTTCGATGCACTAGACTCTTAACACCCTCATCACGCCCGGAGGTCCAGCCTCATGCCAGGTCGCACGGAATTCCAGTTCACCCTCCCGAAATCCGTTTCGGCTCCGCGTCGCCAGCACCCGGACGCACCCGCGCGCATCCTGATCATGGCGGATTTCAGCGGGCGCGAGCACCGAACCCCCTCTCCCTCCGCTCCCGGCGAACGCCCCGGTCGACCCCTGTCGCGGGTAGACGCCGATACGCTCGATGCCGTCATGGCGCGGCTGGCGCCCGCATTGCGCCTGCCGCTCGCTGGCGAAACGGGCAGCGCCGCCATCGCGATCAGTTTTGCCAGTATCGACGATTTTCACCCTGACGCGCTCTATCGGAGCCTGGAACTTTTTCAGGCTTTGCGCCGCACCCGTGCTCGCCTGCTCGATCCGGCCAGCTTCGCGCGGGCTGCGGCCGAGCTGAATCTGGGTCCCGCGCCAGAATCCACCCGATCCGAAACTGGCCCTACCGCAGAAGAGCGCGACCCCGCCCTGCTCGAACGTTTGTTGGGCCGGCCGGCCGGCCCCGCGCCGGCACGGCTCACCGATCCGAGTAGCGGCGCACTCGCCGGCTTGCTGCAAGCCGTCGTCCGGCCGCACATCGTGAACATCGATCCCCAGCAAAAGAGCTGGGTGGCCGCGGTGGATACCGCCATCGGCGCACAACTTCGCGCGATCTTGCACCATCCCGCGTTTCAAGCCCTGGAGGCGACGTGGCGGAGCGTACACGACCTCGTCATGAATGTTGATAACACGGAAGTTTGCATCGAGCTGTTAGATGTCACCCGCCAGGAGTTGCTGGATGACTTGCGCGCGGCGGCTGGAGAGCCGCGAGCGACTGCGCTACGCGCCCTGCTGGACGAGCGCGACGCCGGTATGGACGACGGGCCGCTCCGGTCGTTGTTGATCGGCGATTACCAGTTCGGCGCCACGGCCGAGGACGTGGCCCTACTGGGCGCTTTGGGAACCTTGGCCGCCCATGCCGGCGGCCCCTTTCTGGCGGCCGCTTTGCCGGAAGCGCTGGGGGCTCCGTCGCCGGCGGCGTTGGCCGATCCCACCTCGTGGTCAGCCCTGCCAGAAGACGGCCGGCGGCACTGGAGACGGCTGAGGGCCAGCGCGGTGGCGCCCTGGCTGGGTCTGGCGTTGCCGCGCGTCCTGCTGCGGCTGCCTTACGGCCCAAAAACCGATCCCACCGAACTATTTCCTTTCGAGGAAATGCCGGCGGGGCGCGATCCCGCCGCTTATCTTTGGGGTAACCCGGCCTTTATCTGCGCGCGACTGATCGCGGCGGAGTTCGTCGAAAGCGGCTGGAGTGAAGGGCTTGGCTCCATGGCCGAACTCGACGACTTGCCCGGCCACACTTATGAGGATTCCGGGGAGCGGGTGCTGCAACCCACCACCGAAATCTTGCTGGGCGAGCGGGCGCTGCAAGAAATACTGGCGCGCGGCCTCATGCCGCTGGCGGGCCACCGCCAGCGCAGCGCCGTACGGTTGATCAGATTTCAGTCGCTGGCCGATCCGCCGGCCTCCCTGGCGGGACCTTGGCAGGCGGTTTCATAGGCGGAATTTGCCGGGAAGACCGGAAGCGGACGCCAATTGCGGTGAGTCGCCCTCCCGAGAACCGGGAGGGCGACTCACCGCGAACGCCTCGACTTTTGCGGTGGTTTACCGCCACTGCTCCCGATCGTCGTAACGCTCGCGGCGAGGGGGCGGCGGGGCGAAGCGATCATCCCGCTCGTCCCAGAAGCGGTTGCGCGGCGGCCGGCTGTCGGTCTGGGCGCAATCGATCACCCCCTGCCGGCACAGCGTGTCACGCCACGCATACTTGATGAAAAATTGGGAAAACGGCCGCCGCTCGGGGGTGAATTCCACCTGTCTGGACGGCGACCATTCGGTTTCGCCGTAGCCGGTACCCGGTTCCGGGCTCTTGCGGGCAGCGCCGGCGGAAGGGGCTGATTCCGCCGCCGGTGGCGCGGAGCCGCGTTGGGTGCTGTAACGGTCGCCTTCGCGCTCCCAGCGCGGCGCCACTTCCCGAAACGCCGCCACCGCGATCACGCCCATGGCGGAATAGTCGCCCCACGAACCCGCATAGGAATCGCCGGCATCGGTAAAATAGAAGCGGTTGATCCGGTTCTTGCCGGTTCGCCAACCCTCGTAGGTTTCCTGCTGGTAAGGCCCGAGCACGTACATCCGCTCGTCTGGCTGGAGTTCGGAACGCGCGCCGGACACGATGTTGCGGCCGTCCACCGCGACCACCACGCCGATGCGCCGGTCCGTGCGATTGCGCAGCCGGATAGAATATTTCTGGCCGCGCCTGGCCTCCAGGTACGCCTTGTAAACGCCCGGCCGCTCGTCGCGCCGCAGCGGATATTCTGGAAGGGGACCGCCACGGTCACCGATCACTTCGACCTCGACATCATCGACCGCCGAGCGCTGCGCCGAAACCGTGATCGGGGCCAGCGCGACCAGCAGCGCCATCCATCCTGCTTGCCATCTTTTCATGGGTCTCACTCTCATTTGCTCGCTCAATTCTTTTCTTGGGGCGTTACTTTCTATATCGTTGGTTGCTGTGGCTCAGCCTAGAAGCGGCCGGCTGAATCCATACTGAATATAGTTCGGATCACCGCCCTAGCGAGCCGCCCGAGCAACCGGTTGGTGGTTCAGTGCGGATTCATTCTTAACTCGCTACGCTATAAGCTCATCCCATCCATCGCTTTTATCTGGAAGCCGCCCACCATGTCCGACAAGTTTCAGCGATCACGAGGTCTGGCGTTGCTGGCGCTGGCCGGCTTGCTGGTCGCCGGCGGCGTGCAGGCGCAAGGGTTTTGGCGCAACCGGGGTGGCGATTACGGCGAGCCGCCGCGCGGCCGGGAATTTCGCCCGCCTCCTCGCCAGTTCGCCGATCCAGACCGCGCCGCCAACGCCGCGCGCGAGGCTACCGGCGGTCGGGTGCTGGGCGTGCAAGGTTCGGATCGCGACGGCCGGCCGGGTTACCGGGTCCGCATCCTGCAACCCGACGGACGGGTCCGCAATTTCCACTACGATCCCGACAGCGGCCGAATGCGGGATTGAGCGATCCAACGCCGGCGCGGACAACCCTTATGCGCATCCTGATCATCGAAGACGAAGCACCTCTGCTGGAGCGGGTGACCGCGCAACTGCGCGAACAGGGCTATGCGGTCGATACCGCCTCGGACGGTCGCGGCGGCTTGTATCTGGGCCAGGAATATCCGTTGGACGCCGCCGTGGTGGACTTGGGCCTGCCGGATTTGTCGGGCATCGATGTCATCCGGCAATGGCGGGCGGCGGGGCGGCGCTTTCCGATCCTGGTCCTGACCGCGCGCGGGCGCTGGCAAGATAAGGTCGAAGGACTGGAAGCGGGCGCTGACGATTATCTGGTCAAGCCCTTCTACATGGAAGAGTTGCTGGCGCGGCTGCGCGCCTTGATCCGGCGCACCGGCGGCTGGACCCAAGCGGTGCTGTCCTGCGGGCCGATCGCCCTGGACACCGGCGCCCAGCAGGTCACTTTGGTCGGCCAACCGGTCGAATTGACCGCTTACGAGTACAAGCTGCTGGAGTATCTGATGCTGCACGCCGGCACGGTCATTTCCAAGACCGAGCTGACCGAACACTTGTATCAGGAAGACGAGGACCGCGACAGCAACGTGCTGGAGGTGCTGGTCGGTCGGTTGCGCCGCAAGCTGGACCCCGAGCGCACGCTCAACCCCATCGAAACCTTGCGGGGTCGCGGTTATCGCTTCCGGCTGGAACGCTCCGCCGGCTGAGCGTCGATGCATTCTCTGCGGGGCCGGCTGCTCGTCGCCGCTAGCGTGGTGCTGGCCGCCTTCCTCGGCCTGACCGGGCTGACCCTGGATGGCGCGTTCCGAGACACCGCGCTGACCTCCGTCCAGAACCGCCTGCAAGCGCAAGTCCACATGTTGCTGGGTGCGGCCGAGCTGGACGCTTTCAAGCGCCTCACCCTACCCCAAACTCTGACCGAAGCCCGCTTTTCCACCCCGGATTCCGGCCTGTACGCGGATGTGATGGACAGCCAGGGCAATTTGATCTGGCGTTCGCCCTCGCTGCTCGGGCAGGCGCTGCCGTTCTTTCCGGCGGTGCGCAACGCGGGCGAAACGCAATTCGCACCGCTGGAAACCGCCGACGGTTCACCCCTGTTTATCTTGGCCTTTACGGTCAACTGGGAAATCAACCCCAACCAGTACCAGGCTTATACCTTTCGGGTGGCTGAAACCCAGGGCGAATATCTCGACCAGCTTTGGAGCTTCCGCCAAGGCTTGTGGGGCTGGCTGCTGGCCGCCACCGGCGTGCTGTTGGCGGTGCAAGGCTTGATCTTGCGCTGGAGCTTGAAACCGCTGCGGCGGGTGGCCACCGAAGTCAAGGATATCGAGACCGGCCAGCGGGCCGAATTGAGCGGTGGCTATCCCGACGAGCTGCTGCCGCTCACCGCCAACCTGAACGCGCTGCTGCGGCAGAGCCACGCCCGGCTGGAGCGCTACCGCAACGCCTTGGCCGATCTGGCCCACAGCTTGAAAACGCCGTTGGCCGTCCTGCGCGGCACCCTGGAAAACCGGGCCGCTCTCGATGAGCTGCAACAGACCTTGGGCGAACAGGTGGAGCGGATGAACCGCACGGTGGATTATCAGTTGCAGCGCGCCGCCGCTTCGGGTCGGATCGCGCTCAGCGC
>DPWB01000272.1 GCA_003527885.1 Candidatus Competibacteraceae bacterium | reverse complement strand
TGGCCGAGCGGTCGAAGGCGCAGCACTGGAAATGCTGTTTAGGGGTGACTCTAACGAGGGTTCGAATCCCTCTCTCTCCGCCACATAGCCTTCCGTGGCCGTCCGCTGCGGAGCTAAGAACCCGCCAAGTGCGGGTTTTTTTGATGCTTTTCAAAGGCATCAAAAAATAGGCGACCCACCGGAAATTGAAGTGATAATGACACCGTGAGATATATCGCCATCGCCGTGCTCTTGGCCATCATCGTGGGGGCCATCATGCAGTACCTGAACGCTGACGGTAGCCCGCCGCCTCCCGAGCAAAAATCAGGTTGGATGCAGCGTTGATCTTGAGACGCCCCTCTATCGACACCCAATGGCCTGATCAACTATCATGAAGCCACCGAACGGCGGGGTGAACCGGAGTCGGGTTTTGCAGGATCACTGACGGTTTCCGGTAGCGGAGCCAAGCAGCGACGAACGGTCTTCGACTGCCATTTGACCGCCTCTCCCGCCGATTTTCCGCGAGGCGCCGACCCCGTTCCTCCAATCGGTTTCAATGGTGGCCCGTATCGGTCCCCCCGCGACGACAAGCTGTGAACCCCGTCAGGCCCGGAAGGGAGCAGCGGCAGCAGTGGCCTCGGGCGCCGGGGTGTGGCTGGTAGGGGCCGCCACCCTTTCCAAAACACCCGGTGCTTCACACCAAGCGGAACTTTCATCGATGCCCCGCTGTTTTCGTTGCCAGCTTTCTTTGCCCGGCCGAGCGCGAGTCGCTCTTTCAACGCGGCGGGTCGGTGCATGAGCTATCAGGTTTTGGCCCGCAAATGGCGGCCCCGAACCTTTCATGAACTGGTCGGCCAGGAACATGTAGTCCGCGCCCTGACCAACGCCCTCGACCGCCAGCGCTTGCATCATGCTTTCTTGTTTACCGGCACCCGCGGGGTGGGTAAGACCACCATCGCCCGAATTTTCGCCAAATCGTTGAACTGCGAAACGGGCATTTCTTCCACGCCCTGCGGTGAATGCGGCGCTTGCCGGGAAATCGACGGTGGCCGGTTCGTGGATTTGATCGAAGTGGACGCCGCCTCCCGCACCAAGGTCGAGGATACCCGCGACCTGCTGGAAAACGTGCAGTACGCGCCCAGCCGGGGCCGTTTCAAGGTGTACCTGATCGATGAGGTGCACATGCTGTCCACCCACAGCTTCAACGCGCTGTTGAAGACGCTGGAAGAACCGCCGCCGCATGTGAAGTTCCTATTGGCCACCACCGACCCCCAGAAGTTGCCGGTCACCATTCTGTCGCGCTGCCTGCAATTCGGCCTCAAACGGTTGCCGGTGGCGATGATCGCCGCTTATCTGGCCAAGGTGCTGGCGGATGAAGAGATTCCAGGCGAAGCGGCGGCGTTGCAGCTGATCGCTCGCGCCGGCGATGGCAGTATGCGCGATGCGTTGAGCTTGTTGGATCAGGCCATCGCGTTCGGCGCGGGCCGAGTGGAGCAGAGCGCGGTCGCCGTCATGCTGGGTGACATCGACCGGCGCCAAGTGGTGAGCTTGCTGGAAGCGCTGGCGGTTAACGATGCCGCGGTGCTCCTACGACGGGTGGCGGAACTGGACGAAGCCGCGCCCGATTACACAACGGTTCTAGCCGACTTACTGTCGTTGCTACAACAGGTGGCGCTGGCCCAAGCCGTCCCTGATGCTGTACCAACTGACGGGATGGCCGATGCACAGACGCTGGCGCGGTTGGCTGAAACGCTGGCGCCGGAAGATATCCAGCTCTTTTATCAGATCGCCTTGCTGGGGCGGCGCGATTTGCCGTTGGCGCCCGAGCCGCGCGGTGGTTTCGAGATGGTGCTGTTGCGGATGCTGTGTTTTCGGCCGACGGCTTTGGAGTCGAAGCCCTCGGTGGACGCGCCTGAAACCGGCGACGTGTCGCGGCGCGCGACCCAGCCTTCCACGCCGCTCGCGGCGGTGTCCACCCCGTCCGCATCGCTCGCGGCGGTACCCACCCCGTCCACGCCGCTCGCGGCGGTGTCCGCGCCGGCGATTTCGGAATGGGAGACGCTGATAAAACACTTAAATTTGAACGCCAGGGAAAAGAGCTTGGCGTCGAATTGCGAGTTGATAGCGCATGAAGGCGGTCGTTTTGAATTGAGATTGGAGCCCAGCCTTCAGCCGATGTTGAACGCGCATGTCAAGGAGCGCTTGAAAAATGCCTTGGAACAGCACTTTGGCGGTGTTATCGATCTAAAGTTCCAGTTTGGCAAGGTCCATGCGACCCCTGAAATCCAACGCCAACAGCAGCAAGACGAGCGGCAAAAAGCGGCTGCCGAACGGATCGATGAGGATCCGCACGTGCGGGACATGCAGGACATCTTCGGCGCGCGCATCATGGCGGTTCGCCCGCTCGACGATGCCGGCGGTTGACGGATCCGCTGCTGGCGGCGGTCAGTAGCGATTGAGATGAAACTGGAGTGATTGGAGGAGAGATGATGAAAGGTGGTTTGGGCAATATCATGAAGCAGGCGCAAAAGATGCAGGAAAACCTGCAAAAAGCGCAGACCGAGATCGCCGCGATGGAAATTGACGGCGAGGCGGGAGGGGGTTTGGTCAGCGTCACCATCACC
>DPWB01000331.1 GCA_003527885.1 Candidatus Competibacteraceae bacterium | reverse complement strand
TGTTTTGTTTATTCAAGCAGAAGGCGGCATACGAGATCTAGTACGGTCTCGTGGGCTCGGAGATGTGTATAAGAGACAGCCATAAATCCGCTCCATGACCAGCACGTTGCGGCGAGTTTCCGGCCAGAACACTTCCGGCACATACAGGATCGGCGAATTTTGAAAATTGTGCCGCAACTGGCTGGCGTTGGCGGCTTCGCGGACCAAATCCAGCTCGTCGAAAATGGTCTTCTCGTATTCCGCCACCACTTCGACCGGCCGCAACCGGCGACCTTCCTTCCAGTAGCGCTGCGCCAACCCCGCGATGAGGTAGAGAAGCTCGACATCGCGGCGGATGATTTTCTCGATAGCCGGCCGCAAGACCTTGACGACCGCATCGCGTCCGCCGCGCAGGCGGGCGGCATGGACCTGAGCGATGGACGCCGAGGCCAGCGGCTGAAACCCGAAGTCGTCGAACACCGTTTCCAGCGGTTTTCCGTAGGCCTTTTCGATGATGGCACGGGCCTGCTCGCCGGGAAACGGCGGCACCTGATCTTGCAGCTTGGCCAGCTCCAGGGCGATGTCATCGGGCAACAAATCGCGGCGGGTGGATAGCATCTGACCGAACTTGACGAAGATCGGCCCCAGGTCCTCCAGCGCCAGCCGGATGCGGGCGCCGCGCGATAGTTCGGATTGCTGGCGGGGCAGCCAGTTCCAAGGCAGCAGATGGCGCAGAAAGCCGACCGGCCGGAACAGGTGGGTGGCAAAGATGATGTCGTCCAGGCCGTGGCGCACCAACACCCGGTTGATGTGCAGCAACCGCAACAGTTGGGCGGGACCGAACATGCTGTCCGAACGCCTCGGAAGACGGCTGCTTTAGAGCGGGTCGCCGGCCACATGCCGGCGCAGGCGTTCGACTCGCGCCGCCAGACGGTCGGCATCCTCACGCAACGCATCCACGGCGCCCAGAAAACGCTCGACCGCGTAAGGCGGGGGTAACGCGCGCAATTCCTGCTGAAGATATTCAGCGCCGTCTCGCGCCAACACGGCGGACGTTCGCCGCTTCCAACCTTGCAAGCCGCGCCATAAATTGCCTAATTGATGGGCGACGGCATCACCGGCTCGGCGCGCGAGTTGCTCCTCCCAATCGATATCCAAGCGCGCCAGTAACGCCCGCAACTGTGCCGCCACGGCCGTATCGCCTTCAACGATGAGATCTCGGCCCTCGCCCGCAACGCCGCGCCATTGCCGGAACAGCGCCAGCGGCGTGCCGCGAATCCACACCGCAGGTTCCCCTTCATGATGGCTCGTCACCCTGATCCGGCCCGCGTCAGCCAGCATGTAGAAGCACTGGCCCAAACCCACCAATTCGACAGCGATGACTTTGCCCTCCAAGCTCGCCAGTCGTGACAAACTCTCGGGATCAAGCGCCAAATAGCGGTTGAGCGCGGCTTCCAAACCGGTGGTGATAACAGCGGGCGTCACAAAAAATCCTCAAAATAACAATAAGATACTAAAAATTGCCCCGGAAATGAGGCCATGAGACGCTCGAAATCAGAACTTGTAGCCGCGATGCGCCGCCACGATGCCACCGCTCAGATTGAAATACTGGCAGCGCTCGAACCCCGCTGCCTCCATCATGCCCAACAGCGTTTGCTGGTCCGGGTGCATCCGGATGGATTCGGCCAGATAGCGGTAGCTGGCGGCGTCGTTGGCCACCAACTTGCCCAGCACCGGCAAGACCGAGAAGGAGTATAGGTCATAAGCGGGCTTCAAGCCGGGCGCGACCGGGTGGGAAAACTCCAGAATCACCGCCCGTCCGCCCGGTTTGAGCGCGGCGTGCATGGCGGATAAGGCCCGGTCCTTGTAGGTGACGTTGCGCAAGCCGAACGCGATGGTGATGCAATCGAAGCTGTTGGCGGGAAACGGCAGCGTCTCGGCGTCGGCCTGCACGTAGGCGACATTGCCGACCACACCCTCATCGACCAGCCGCCGCCGGCCTTCGGCCAGCATGTTGGCGTTGATATCCGATAGCACCACCCACCCTCTCGGGCCGACCCGCGACAACAGCCGACCGCTCAGATCGCCGGTGCCACCGGCCAAGTCCAGCACCCGCTCCCCGGCCCGCACCCCACACAACCGCACGGCGAAGCGCTTCCACAAGCGATGCACGCCGAACGACATCAAATCGTTCATCAGGTCGTACTTACCGGCGACCGAATCGAAGACGCCGGCCACCTTGCGGGCCTTTTCGTCAGGGGCCACCTTCTGGTAGCCGAAATGCGTGGTCTCGGGCGGTTCCATGCGGTCGGACATCTCGGTTGTGGGAACTCAGACTTGGCGTTGGTAGCCGGCTTCGGCCAGCCGGCGCAGATAATCTTGCCAGTTGCTTTCCTGCTCGGCGCCCAATTCGTGCAGCACGTTCCAGGAATACAAGCCGGAGGCATGGCCATCATCGAACACCAACTTCACGGCGTAGTGGCCCACCGGTTCGATGGCGTCGATGTTGACCTTTTCCTTGCCGGTGACCAGCGTCGCCGTACCCGGCCCGTGACCCCGCACTTCGGCGGAAGGGGAAAATACCCGCAGATACTCACACGGCAATTGAAAATGGCTGCCGTCCTCAAACGCGACTTCCAGCACGCGGGAGGCTTGGTGCAATTTGATTTCGGTGGGGCGAACGCTCATGGCCGATCCTCACAAGATATAACGGGTCAGGTCTTCGTCTTTGACCAGCTCGCCCAGATGCGCGTCCACATAGGCGCGGTCCACGGTCACGGCCTGACCGGCGCGGTCGGGCGCTTCGAAGGAAATCACTTCCAGCAGACGCTCCATAACGGTGTGCAAACGCCGCGCGCCGATATTCTCGGTGCGCTCGTTGACCTGGCAGGCGATTTCGGCGAGGCGCCGCACCCCGTCGGCCGCAAACTCCAGTTTGACCGCCTCGGTTTCCAGCAGCGCGGCATACTGTTCGGTCAGCGACGCGTCGGGCTCGGTCAAGATGCGCACGAAATCCTCGGTGCTCAAGGCGCTCAGCTCGACCCGGATCGGCAGCCGGCCCTGCAATTCGGGAATCAGATCGGACGGCTTGGCCAGATGGAACGCGCCGGAGGCGATGAACAGAATGTGGTCGCTGCGCACCATGCCGTACTTGGTGGAAATGGTGCAGCCTTCGACCAACGGCAACAGATCGCGCTGCACGCCCTCGCGCGACACGTCGGGGCCGCCGTATTCGCCGCGCTTGGCCACCTTGTCGATTTCGTCGATGAACACGATGCCGTTCTGCTCGACCGCCGCCAGCGCCTTGAGCTTCAGTTCTTCCTCGTTGACCATCTTGGCCGCCTCCTCTTCCTGTAACAGTTTCAAGGCATCTTTGACCTTGAGCTTGCGGTTGCGGGTGCGATTGCTGGTCAGATTCTGAAACAGGCTCTGCAACTGGTTGGTCATCTCCTCCATCCCCGGCGGCGCCATGATCTCCACGCCCACCGGTCGCACCGATACTTCGATTTCGATTTCCCGGTCGTCCAGATCGCCCTTGAGCAAGCGCTCGCGCATCTTCTGGCGGGTGACCGAGTGATCGGGTGCGGGGGGTTCGTTGGCGAAGCCGACGCCGCGCGGGCGCGGCAACAACGCGTCCAACACCCGCTCGAAGGCGGCCTCCTCGGCGCGGTGACGGACCTTTTGCATTTCCTCTTCGCGCACCATCTTCACCGCGCCGTCCATCAGGTCGCGGATGATGGACTCGACATCTCGGCCGACATAACCGACTTCGGTGAACTTGGT
>DPWB01000398.1:2133-2541 GCA_003527885.1 Candidatus Competibacteraceae bacterium | reverse complement strand
TTTACTTTTTTTTTTTTAATGATTCGGCGACCACCGAGATCTACACTAGATCGCTCGTCGGCAGCGTCAGATGTGTATAAGAGACAGGTGATCGAAGTGGAAGCGGCCGGTTTTGAAGTGCTGGGCGGGCTGTTGGAAGCGTTCGTCACCACCGTCAACGACATCGCCGCCAAAGGCCCCAATGCCTCGCCCAAAAGCCGGATGCTGATCTATTTGATCCCGGAGCAATTCGCCGGACCAAGCCGACAACCGGTCGCCGATCTCTACCGGCGCGTGCTGGCTATCACCGATTTCGTGTCCGGCATGACCGACTCTTACGCGGTCGCCCTGTTCAAAAAGCTCACCGGCATGTCGCTGCCAAACGGCTGAGTTCAGCCGCGATCTCGCACCAGCGGCACGAACACCACC
>DPWB01000398.1:0-1888 GCA_003527885.1 Candidatus Competibacteraceae bacterium | reverse complement strand
AGCGGCACGAACACCACCCGCAAAACACTGTGCGTCGCCACCCTGCCCTGCCGGTCCTTGCCGATGACGCGCAAGTCTTGCGAGCGATGCTGCTGGCCCACCGGAATGACCAGCCGCCCGCCGGGTTTTAACTGCCGGATCAGCGCCGGCGGCACGTTTTCGGCCGCCGCCGTGACCATGATGCCGTCAAACGGTGCTTTTTCCTCCCAGCCAAGTCCGCCGTCGGCGCTTAAAATCTCGACGTTGTTGACGCCGAGGTCGGCCAAACGCCGCCCGGCGGTTTCGGCCAGTTCGGGAATGCGCTCGACCGAATAAACCTGCCGCGCCAGCCGGGCCAACACGGCGGTCTGATAACCGGAACCGGTGCCGATTTCCAACACCACGGCCCGCGGATCGGCGCGCAGCAATTCGGTCATCAACGCCACGATGAAGGGCTGGGAAATGGTCTGACCGCGCCCGATGGGCAACGGCCGATCCGCATAGGCCACCTCCAGCTGGTCGGCCGCCACGAAGCGGTGGCGCGGCACCTCCGCCAAGGCCTTCAGCACCGCGTCGCTCAGTTGCGGACAACCGGTCAAATGGCCGGTTTCCCGCATTTCGGCCGCCACTCGCTCCAGCAAGCGCCGCCGGGCGCTTTCATGGTCGGGAAACGGCTCGTCGCTCATGAAGCGTTCCGGTCGCCGGTCGGCGCTTGGCGGCCTCTGGGATCAGAATTCGCGCCAACAATTCGCCCTTACCCAACAGCGGCTGCCGGCGCAGGCTGGCCAGCAGTCCCGTCGTGGGCGCTATCACCCGTAGCCGCACGCCACCGGAAAAACTGTCGTAAATCTGGCCCAGTTCCTCGCCGGCCCGGACCCAACGACCGACTTCCAGGGGTGATGAAAAGATGCCCGGCTGCTCGGCTGAGACGACGCAAATCTGCCGCAGACCAAAATAACCCAGC
The DNA here is from genome assembly GCA_003527885.1 of Candidatus Competibacteraceae bacterium. GTDB lineage: Bacteria > Pseudomonadota > Gammaproteobacteria > Competibacterales > Competibacteraceae > Competibacter_A. The sequence continues at coordinate 945 of DPWB01000398.1, read as the reverse complement.
TCATCCGCGCCGGTGGACTTCAAGCCGGTCACGATACCGGTTCGGTCGAGAAACGCCACCAGCGCCTTGAAAACGATCTCGCAATGCCGGGTTTGTACGCTGCCCGACTGTCCGGCGTAGATCGAAAAATTTTCGCCGCCCTGCTGGCGCCACGCATGGGCCAGTCCGGACACCGCGCCATGCTCCATCGGCCGCTCGATCACTGCCGGCAACCCGAACAAACAGGCGGTGGCCCGCTCGTCATCGCTGGGCGCATACAAGCGAACCTGAGGCATTTCCTCTATATCGAGATTCGCTTGATGGATGTCGACCCGATAGTAGGCGGTGCGCGTCAGCGCCAGCACAGCGTCGGTGGCTTCAACCCACAACAAGCGACGCCGGCTGGTGTCGGCGCGTTGCGGGGCTTTATGGGCATCGACCGGTTCCAAGGTATTGATGGTCGGAACGATCACGATTCGTTCGCGCAAGCGCAACCCGCGCCGGTCGCTCAAACGTATACCCCGCAGATAAGCCGCCAGCCGCGACAATATGAACATGCCGTTCAGTTCGTTGCCGTGCAGATCGGCCACTAACGCCAGCCGTGGTGCGCGCTCCTTGGGGCCGATGTCATGGTAAGCAAATACCCCACCCCGGTCAGGAGACATGACTGACGCGGAGACTGTTGTATTTATCAAGGTCTCGCTCCGTTATAGCGGCATCAGCTTTTTACAAAATTATTATAGGTCGCGTTTTTATATAACTTAGTCCAATTGGAAAATTTCGCGTTCAGAAGGTTCCACCCAGCGCCGCCAACCGCTGCTGGTAGCGTGAATCCGCATGACGCTTGTCAGCCTCCCCCGCCTGTCGTTATACTGATCTTCTGCTTCAAGCGGGCGATTAGCTCAGTGGGAGAGCACTACCTTCACACGGTAGGGGTCGCTGGTTCGAGCCCAGCATCGCCCACCA
>DPWB01000015.1:3818-24776 GCA_003527885.1 Candidatus Competibacteraceae bacterium | reverse complement strand
CATATTTTTTCAAGCAGGAGACGGCATACGAGATCTAGTACGGTCGCGTGGGCTCGGAGATGTGTATAAGAGACAGGTTTAAAGGAGTAAGTGTATAAATGATGAAAATAATCGACAGCCTTATGTTGAAAATATTGACCTCATTTCAATAAATATATGTAATTAAATTATTGCAATTTTTCCTGAAACCCCCGAATTGATTAGATGTTTTGTTCCATCTTGGCGATGGTATCGAGATCGGCTATTCTGTAAATTAAATTTATCGGAAATTCTGTAGGCGGCTCGGTGATTGTGCCGAAAAGGTGGCTGCGCAATAGCTGTTTGAAATGATTTTTATTGTATAACTCTATAATTTTCTAATAGTAATTGGTGCTATTTGGCGGTTGGCCGAGTATTTTCAGCCAAGCTACCCGCCCCCTTTAGGGAATTATCCGCGCGAAGGATTTCTTCGTCCGATAGCGAGTTGGAAAGTACAGGCGTTGTAGCAAATGCTCACACCCCCACGCTTCGGCTTTTTCCTGAGCCTCAAGTGGAAAGCACTGTTGTTAAGCAGTATTGCGCTGATCGCCGTGACCGGTACGTTGGTGACTCTCAATTACGTCGAGCTGCGCAATCAATTCGAACAGCGGCGGGCGGAGTTGCAAAGCCAATACGTGCACCAGGTCCAAGGCTTGTTGGATCAGTCGGACAAACGCTTGCGGCAGTGGAGTACGGCGGTGGCTTCCTTGCTCGGCGCTCGGGGCGCCGAGAAAAAACCGGTCCAGGGGACGATCGCTGAATTCGAGCGCTTGGCGGCGATTCTGGAACTGGACATGGGGGTGGAAGACGTCGCGCTCGTCGCCGCCAACGGCCTGCCTCTGGCCACTCATGGCTTGAACGCCCAATTCGACCGGCGGGCCGCCCTGGCGGAAGCGACGCGCCAAGTCTTGACCGCGGAAAGTCCAGCCAGCTTGATCGATTGCTTCGATACCTGCCTGCAATATGCCATCACGCCGGTTTTAGGGACCGGCGATGCGCTGCTTATGGGGGTATCGCTGGCGGATGTGGTCCTGGATTTTCAGCGGGTTTCTGGAACGGATCTGGGTTTACTCGTCGGAAAAGGCGGCGCCACGCTCCACACCGATGGCGATGGCGATGGCGATGGCGATGGCGATGGCGATGGCAAGCGCCGCCTCCAGCCGTGGAACGCCAAAGTGGCGGCGCTGAGCAACGCGCACGCCAACCTCGAAATTCTGCGGCTCGCCGCTCGGGGCAAGACCCTTGCGGATAGCGCGCGCCAGTCGATTTACGTCAGTCTCGACGAGCGAGAGTACGATATCCGATTGTTTCCCCTGGCCGGTTTCGACGAGCGCGAGGATGCCTATCTGGTCGTCGTGGCGGACATCAGCGACGCGATGAAGCGAATCCGCACCGCGCTCCGGCGCAATTTGGCGCTGGGCGCCATCGGTTTGGTGCTGTCGGAACTGCTGCTGCTGACCATCCTGTGGCCGCCGATGTCGCGGTTGCGGCGCGCGGCGGCCAATCTGCCCTGGCTGGCAGAGGGCGCGTTCACCAAAATACGCGCGGCGGTCTCGGAATCCCGGCTCACGCATTTTTTTCGGGACGAGGTGGACGTTTTAAACGATACGGCGATCGCGCTCTCGCACCAACTGGAAGCGCTGAATACCGAAGTGGCGAAGCAAACCCAGGACCTCTCCGAGCGCGTGAGCGAGATCATCCAGCAGCGTAACTTCGTCACCCACATCCTGGAAACCGCGCAAGCCATCATCCTGACCCAGAACCGAAGAAATGAAATCTTGATGATCAACCCGTACGGGCTGGCGATCACCGGTTATACGTTTGCGGAATTGCAAGGGCAGCCTTTCGTCACGCTGCTGCTTCAGGATGAGAACGCCGATCAAGCCAGGGATCATTTGGCGGAACTGGTCACGGGCGATCTGGCGCACCTTGAGGAGGAATGCGACATTCGCTGTAAGGATCACGGTTCGCTCAAGGTCGTCTGGCAGCATTCGCGCCTCAAGGGAGAGGGGGACGCCGCCGCTTTGATTTTATCGGTCGGCATGGATATCACGGCCCGCAAGAAAGCCGAGCTGCGGCTGGCGTGGCTGGCGGACCACGATCCGCTGACCGGGCTTTTCAACCGTCGCCGCTTCACCCAGGAGTTGAACGATGCGGTGGCCGCAGCCAGACGGTATCGCCGCTCCGGCGCGCTGTTGTTTCTCGATCTGGACCAGTTCAAGTACATCAACGACACCAGCGGCCATCATGCGGGGGATCGTCTGTTGCAGCGGCTCGGCGAACTGCTGCCCTCCATTTTGCGCGAAGTCGATGTGATCGGACGCTTGGGAGGGGACGAATTCGCGGTGATCCTGAACCAGGCCACGGCCGAGGAAGCGGTCCAGGTGGCCAAAAAAATTCTGGCGCACATTTGCGAAATCGAGTTTTCTGTGGAAGAGCGCATTCACAAGCTGTCGGCCAGCATCGGCATCGCGCTTTTTCCAGAGCACGGCATCAGGATTGAAGATCTGTTATCGCGGGCTGATCTGGCCATGTATCAGGTCAAAGACAGCGGCCGGGGGAGCTGGTATCTGCTCTCCAGCGAAGATCAAAGCCAGCGGCTGATGCGCGAGCGGGTGTTTTGGAAACAGCAAGTCGAACATGCTTTGAAGGACAAGCGCTTTTTGCTGTTCGTGCAACCGATTGTCGGGATCCAAAGCCAAACGGTTTCGCATTATGAAGTTTTGCTGAGAATGCAAGGGAGCGATGGCGAAATCATCGGCCCGACCCAGTTCATCGAAGTGGCCGAGCGCTCCGGCCTCATTCATTCGATCGACCGCATGGTCATGGCCGAAGCCATCCGTTATCAGGCCTTGGCCATGACTCAGGGGGTGCGGATTACCTTGACGGTGAATTTGTCCGCTCACGCGTTCAACAATCCCGATCTGTTGGACCAGCTCAAACAGCTTTTGAAAGACACCGGGCTCGATCCCAAGCAACTCATTTTCGAAATGACCGAAACGGCGGCGCTGGCCGACATGGTGGCCGCCCAGCAACTGATGGAGGCGATCAACGATATCGGTTGCCAGTTCGCGCTCGACGATTTCGGAACGGGGTTTTCCTCGTTTTATTACTTGAAAAAGCTGCCGTTCGAGTTCATCAAAATCGACGGTTCCTTCATCAGCAAGCTCGCCGAACGGGTGGACGATCAGGTTCTGGTCAAAGCCATGGGGGAGATCGCCAGGGCTTTCGGCAAAAGAACCATCGCCGAGCAGGTGGAGGATGAAAAAACCTTGGCCTTGCTGGCCCACTACGGCATCGATTACGCGCAGGGCTATCACGTGGGTCGGCCCGTGCCGATCACGGACATGCTGGAAGTCAGAGCCGCGGGCGTCGTCGATGCGTTAGCGGTACGGTGAGCACAAGGTATAATGGGCGGGCTCACCGCCCAGAGCGCCTAAAGCGCGCTCTGGCTTTCCAGGGTAGGGATACTATCCTTAGTCAACGCCGGAAGGGGCACGGGTGACGCGGCAGGCGGTTGCTCCCGCACCCGGATCGATCCGAACGCCTGTGTTGTGTCCGCTGCCTCTCCCGCCAAGCACTCCACCATTTTGAGAATCTAACCATGACTACTTCAGCAATCGTCGACCGTCCGGCGGCGCGCACCCAACCACCGGCGCTCCATCCCGAGCCGGCCTGGACCGTCGATGCCGTGCTGGCGCTGTTTGAACTGCCGTTTACCGATTTGCTGTTTCGGGCGCAAGAGACGTTGCGCGCCCATTTCGATCCCAACGCGGTGCAGCGCTCCACGCTGCTGTCGATCAAAACCGGCAACTGTTCCGAGGATTGCGGCTACTGCTCGCAGTCCAAGCGCCACCAGACCGGCCTGGAAGCGCAGCGGCTGCTGTCGACCGACGAGGTGCTGGCGGCGGCCAAGGCGGCCAAGGCGCAGGGCGCGGGCCGGTTCTGCATGGGCGCGGCCTGGCGCGGCCCCAAGGAAAAGGACATGGCCGCCGTCGCCGAGATGGTGCGCGAAGTCAAGGCGCTCGGTTTGGAAACCTGTGTCACGCTAGGCATTCTCAAGGACGGTCAGGCCGAGGCCTTGAAGGTCGCCGGACTGGATTACTACAACCACAACCTCGACACCGCCCCGGAGTTTTACGGCGATATCGTCACTACCCACACCTACCAGGATCGGCTCGATACCTTGCAAAGCGTGCGCGAGGCGGGACTGAAGGTCTGTAGCGGCGGCATCGTCGGCATGGGCGAGACGCGCCGGCATCGCGCCGGATTGATCGCCAAACTGGCCAGTCTCGACCCGCCGCCGGAATCGGTGCCGATCAACAACCTGGTGCCGGTTCCCGGCACGCCGCTGGCGGGCAGCGATCCGGTGGACATCTTCGAATTCGCCCGCACCATCGCCGCCGCCCGCATCACCATGCCGCGCAGTTATGTGCGTCTCTCCGCCGGCCGCGAGCAGATGGGTGAAGCGGAGCAGGCGCTGTGCTTTCTGGCCGGCGCCAATTCGATTTTTTACGGCGATCAGTTGCTGACCACCCGCAACCCCCGGATGGAGGGCGATGACGCGCTGTTCGAAAAATTGGGCCTGCGCGGCGTTTGAACGCTCCGCATCGGATGGGCAACCGCGAGTGGCTCGACCGCAGCCGCGCCGCCGTCTGGCATCCCTGCACCCAGATGAAGCAGCACGCCAGCGGCGCGTTGCCGCTGGTGCCGGTCGCGCGCGGCGAGGGCGCGTGGCTGTACGATTTCGACGGCCGTCGCTACCTGGACGCCATCAGCTCGTGGTGGGTCAATCTGTTCGGCCACGCCAACCCGCGCATCAACGCCGCGCTCAAGGATCAACTGGATTGCTTGGAGCATGTCATTCTGGCCGGTTTCACCCACGCGCCGGCGGTCGAACTGTCGGAGCGATTGGCGGCGCTAACCCGAGGCGAGCTGGGCCATTGCTTCTACGCCTCGGACGGGTCGTCGGCGGTGGAAATCGCCCTCAAGATGTCGTTCCACTATTGGCGCAACAGCGGCCAGCCCGAGAAAAATCAGTTTCTTGGTCTGGCCGGCGGTTACCACGGCGAAACGCTGGGCACGTTGAGCGTGGGCGATGTCGGGCTGTACCGAGATGCCTACGCGCCGCTGTTGCGGCCGGCCGCTGCGGTGCCTTCACCGGATGCCCGCGCGGCCAAGCCGAAGGAGACGGCGACCGACGTGGCGGTCCGGGCGGCGGCGGCGCTGGATGTTTTTTTGGCCGAGCATCACGCAACCCTGGCCGCTTTTATCGTCGAGCCGCTGGTGCAGGGCGCGGCCGGCATGGTGATGTACGACCCGCACTATCTGCGGCTGGCCCGCGAGCTGTGCGACCGTTACCGCGTCCATCTGATCTGTGATGAAATCATGGTCGGCTTCGGGCGCACCGGCACCTTCTTCGCCCACGAACAGGCCGGCATCCGCCCCGATTTTCTCACGTTGTCCAAAGGCTTGACCGGAGGCTATTTGCCGTTGTCGGCGGTCATGACGACGGAGCGGGTTTACGCCGCCTTCTACGACGATGCCGTGACGCAGGCTTTCCTCCATTCCCATTCCTACACCGGCAATCCGCTGGCGTGTCGCGCGGCGCTGGCGACTTTGGATATTTTTGCCAGAGATGACGTCATCGCGCGCAACCGGCGGTTCGCCAAACAGTTCTGCGCGCTGTTGGCGCCCTTGGCCAAGCACCCGCAGGTACGCCATTTCCGCCAGTGCGGCATGATCTGGGCGGTCGATATCGACACCCGAGATCCCGAGTTTCGGTTGCGGTTCTATCGCGAAGCCTTGAACCGTGAAGTGCTGCTGCGGCCTTTGGGGACCACGGTTTATTTCATGCCGCCCTATATTTTGAACGGTGAGGAAGCGGCCCTGCTGGCCGAACGCGCGGTCGCGGCCCTGGATGCGGCGCTGTCATGATCTGGCAGGAGTTGGAAACGGGTCTTGGCGGGTTGGCGGCCGAGGGATTGCTGCGCCGCCGCCGTACCCTGGACGCTCCTTGCGGTCCCGATGCCGTGGTCGACGGCCGGCGCGTGGTGGCGTTTTGCAGCAACGATTATCTTGGCTTGGCCACTCACCCGGCCATGGTCGCAGCGGTTCGGGACGCGGCCGAACGCTGGGGGGTGGGCAGCGGCGCCTCGCATGTGGTCAGCGGTCATCTGCGCCCGCACGAGGAGCTGGAAGAACGGCTGGCGGCCTTCGTCGGGCGGGAACGGGCGCTGTATTTCACGGCGGGCTATCTGGCCAACCTGGCCATCGTACCGGCGCTGGTGGAGCGCCATGACGCCGTTTTTGCCGACCGGCTGAACCACGCCTCCTTGATCGATGCCGTCTTGCTGGCGCGCGCCGAACACGTCCGCTATCCGCACAACGATGTGGGCGCGCTGGCCGCGCGCTTGGCGCAAAGCCGCGCCCGTCGCAAGCTGATTCTGACCGATGCGGTGTTCAGCATGGACGGCGATCTGGCGCCATTGCCGGACTTGTTCGACTTGGCCGAGCGCTTCGATGCTTGGCTGGTGGTCGATGACGCCCACGGTTTCGGTGTGCTCGGCCCCTACGGTCGCGGCAGCGTCGCCCACTTTGGGCTGCCGCCGTCGCCGCGCCTGATCGTGATGGGGACGCTCGGCAAGGCGGCCGGCGTGTCCGGCGCGTTCGTCGCGGGCGACCGGCGCGTCATCGACTGGTTGATGCAGCGGGCGCGGCCCTACATTTTCACCACGGCCGCCAGCCCGCTGCTCGCCGCCGCCTTGTCGGTCAGCCTCGATCTGGTCGAAAGGGGCGAGGAGAGGCGGGCACGGCTACGCCGTCTGATCGAGCGTTTGCGGTCTGGGCTTTTGGGCTTGCCGTGGCGGTCGCCGCCGTCGCCGACGGCGATCCAGCCGCTGTTGATCGGCGGTAATGAGGATGCCGTGCGGCTGTCCGAGCGCCTGTTCTCGCAAGGTCTGTGGGTTCCCGCCATCCGGCCGCCGACGGTGCCGGCCGGCACGGCCCGCTTGCGGATTTCGCTTTCGGCGGCGCACGGCGACGGCCAGATCGATGCGCTGATCGCGGCGCTCCATGCCTGAGTTGCCCGTGGCCGGATGGGCTTTATCCGGCGGCTTGCCCGCCAAACAGCGCGTCCGTCAAGCCTTCGATCAGGCGGCATCGACCTATGACGCCGCCGCCGACGTGCAACGGGAGGTGTGCGACCGGTTGGCGGCTTATTGGCTGCAAAGCGGCGTCGAACTCGAACCCGGTACTATTCTGGATGCGGGCTGCGGCACCGGCTACGGCGGGCACTGGTTGGCGCAGCGCTGGCCGCACGCGCGGCTGACGCTGGTCGATTTCGCGCCCGAGATGCTGGCGGCCGCGCGGGCGCGGGTAACCGGGGCGTCGCTGGTGTGCGCCGATATCGAAGTCTTGCCGCTTCCCGACCGCTGCTGCGAGCTGTATTGGTCCAGTCTGGCTTGGCAATGGAACGATCCCCACCGATGCTTGCTGGAGGCGGGGCGGGTGCTCGGGCCGGGGGGCGCGTTGGCGGTCGCGACCTTGGGCGCGGACAATTTCCCAGAATTGCGCCACGTGTTCGCGGCGGTCGATGATTACTCGCATGTCTTGACCGTGCCTTCCCCGGAGCGCTTGCTGGCGGAATGTCGGTCAACGCACTGGCGGGTGCGGGTTTGGGAGCGGAAACCGGTACGCCGGCATTATGCGGATTTGCCGGGCTTGTTGAGGAGCATCAAAGACGTTGGGGCGCGCGAAGTCGAACAGCGTCGTCCCGCACCGTTAAGCCGCACGGCTTGGCGGACGATCACCGCGCGTTACGAGCAATTGCGCGAGCCAGCGGGCTTGCCGTTGACCTATGATGCGGTTTGGCTGATCGCCACGCGCTAGCGCGCTATCGGAAACCGGACGATGCGGTACGCCTTTTTTGTCACCGGCACCGATACCGGGGTCGGCAAAACCCATGTCACTTGCGCCTTGCTGCGCGCCACGCGGCGGTTGGGCCTGACGGCTATCGGCATGAAACCGGTCGCGGCGGGCGTCGAGTCCGATGGGGCAAACGACGATGTGGCGCGGCTGGTGGCCGCCAGTTCGGTTTCGGCGCCGCCGGAATGGATCAATCCCTTTCTCTATGCGCCGGCCATCGCCCCCCACATCGCTGCCCGCGAAGCCGGCCGACCCATCGAAATCACGCCGATTGTTCGGGCCTTCGAGCGGTTGCATCGGCTGGCCGATGTGGTTTGGGTCGAAGGAGTTGGCGGGTTTCGGGTGCCGCTCGACGAGCGGTACGACACAGCGGATTTGGCCCAACGGCTAGCGTTGCCGGTGGTGTTGGTGGTGGGGATGCGCCTCGGCTGCCTCAATCACGCGCTGCTGACGGCGGAGGCCATTGCGGGCCGGAGCTTGCGTTTGGCCGGTTGGGTCGCCAATCGCATCGATCCCGCCATGGCGCGGTTTGCGGCGAATCTTGCAAGCCTGGAAGATCGCCTTGCCGCGCCACTGATCGGAGTGGTCCCTCACGACGCTAGCGCCGAACAGGCCGCGCGCGCGCTCGACGTGTCCGTACTACCCGGCTTTGACGCTCTTTTTCCGAACTTCGCGGGCCGTCGCCAGCGGCCGGAATGAAACCGACGGGCAACAAAAAAGCCCGTGGAACCGGGCTTTCTGGTGGAGCAAAGGCGGGCTGAGCTCAGCTTTGATCCAACGGGCGGATGTTGGTAGCTTGCTTTCCTTTGGGGCCGGTCGTCACGTCAAAGGAAACTTTTTGATTTTCCTTCAGCGTCTTGAAACCGCGCGCCTGAATGGCTGAAAAGTGCGCGAACAGGTCTTCTCCGCCGTTGTCGGGCGTGATGAAGCCGAAGCCTTTCGATTCGTTGAACCACTTGACGGTACCAGTGACCATAAATTCGGTGTTTCCTGAAAACAAAAAAATTGATAACGATAGGGGCCTAAGCCCAGGAAGCCGTAGCAGAATCAAGTCAGGGAAAATGACGGACTCGGTATCAACTTAACTAAAGTGGCTACAGAGGACGAACAGATTCGCCGGCCTGGAAATCATACACCTTGACACTATAGGCCAACTGGATAAGCCGAGCAAGCACAATCGCGCCGTTTAAAGCTCCTTGGCCAGCACCCAGCCGTCTTCTCTACCCTTGATGGCAGGGTAATAGTCGCGCCGCAAGCCGACCTCGCAAAAGCCGGCGCTGGCGTAAAGACGCAGAGCGCGCTGGTTGGAAAGGCGCACTTCCAAAAATACCGTTTGCGCTTGCAGGGAAATAGCCAGTTCCAGCAAGTGGGCCAACAATCGGCGCGACAAACCGCGCCCTTGCAGTTCCGGTCGCACGCAGAGGTTGAGGATATGCGCCTCGCCGACCGCCACCGACATCACTCCATAAGCTTGAATGAAGCCGTGCGGGGTTTCCAGGACCCGGCACTGATAACCGGCCCGAAGGCAATCCCGGAAAATGCCTTCGGTCCAGGCGAATTCGTAAGCGCGCCGCTCGATCGACAGGATTTCTTTCAAGTCGATGGGGAGCATCTGCCGAAACCGACCGACGCAGGGCTCCCGCAAGGTGCTCATGAAAAGCCGTTTTAAGTAGGTTTAAGAGAGTGAGTCAGAGCGCGTCGCGCCATGCGCAGGTCATCCCACGATTTGCGTTTCTCGCGCGGTGAGCGCAGCAGATAAGCGGGATGGTAGGTGACCACGAGCGGGAGCTGTTCCGGCCCGACGCGATGGATCCGGCCCCGCAATTTACCGATCGGTACGTCGGTATTGAGCAGGTTCTGGGCGGCGATGCGACCGACCGCCAAAATGATCCGCGGCCGGATCAGGGCGATCTGCCGTTCCAGAAACGGCCGGCAACTCGCCGCTTCAGCGGGCGTCGGGTCGCGGTTTTCCGGCGGGCGGCATTTGAGGATGTTCGCAATAAAGACCTGCTCGCGCTGCAAGCCGATGGCCTGCAACATGGGGTTCAGCAGCTTGCCAGCCCGACCGACGAAGGGTTCGCCTTGCCGGTCTTCGTCGGCGCCGGGCGCCTCGCCGACGATCAGCCAGTCCGCCTGACGATCGCCGACGCCGAACACGGTCTGGGTGCGGGAATGGCACAAACCGCAAGCGGTGCATTGTCGGACTTCCGCTGCCAGCTCGCCCCACTCCAGGCGAGCGATCCGCGCTGCTCGGCTCTCGTCGGCCGGCGGAGCGTAAGCCATCTCCTCGGCGCCGGCATCGCCCGACACTTCCCACTTATCGTTCATCGGCGGCCTCACATCGTCATCGGCAAACGGTTCGGCGGTGGCCGGCGCGCTGGCAATCGCCCTCTCGGCTTCTGCGGCGGGCGGCGTCTCGACCGCCGCGCTGGACGGCGACCCAGGCTGTCTCGCCAAAGGCTGGCGTGGCAACCAGAGCGGAATGCCCAACGCGGCCAAATAACGGCGGCGCAGCTGTTCGTCCATGTCCGACCGTTACAGCAATTGCGGGTGCGCCCGCTCGCTCGGTTGCAGCACCTTGTTCAGCGCGTTGATATAGGCCTTGGCCGAGGCGATCACGATATCGGTGTCCGCGCCCTGGCCGTTGAAGATGCGCCCGCCCTGAGCCACTCGCACCGTGACCTCGCCCTGGGCGTCGGTGCCGCTGGTGATGTTGTTGACCGAGTACAGCAGCAGGTCGGTATCGGTTTTCAGAATGCTTTCGATGGCTTTGAACGCGGCATCCACCGGCCCGCCGCCCTCGGCGGTCGCGTTGCGCTCTTCGCCGTCCACCGTCAGCGTGACCTGGGCGGACGGGGTTTCGCCGGTTTCCGAACACACCCGCAGATAGCGCAGTTGCGCACGTTCGTTTTCCGCCGTCAGATTGGCGTCGGTGACCAGCGCTTGTAAATCTTCGTCGTAAATCTCGTGTTTTTTGTCGGCCAGTTCCTTGAAGCGGGCGAAGGCGGCGTTCAGGTCTTCCTCGGAAGCGAAGCTGGCGCCCAATTCTTCCAAGCGGGTGCGGAAGGCGTTACGGCCGGAGTGCTTGCCGAGCACCATGCGGTTGGTGGACCAGCCCACGTCCTCGGCCCGCATGATCTCGTAGGTTTCGCGATGCTTGAGCACGCCGTCCTGATGGATGCCGGATTCGTGGGCGAAGGCGTTGGCGCCGACGATGGCCTTGTTGGGTTGCACCGGGAAGCCGGTGATGTTGGCGACCAGGCGCGAGGCCGGCACGATCTGGGTGGTGTCGAGGCCGGTTTCGAGCTGGAAGATGTCGCGGCGAGTGCGCACCGCCATCACGATTTCTTCCAGCGAAGCGTTGCCGGCCCGTTCGCCCAGGCCGTTGATGGTGCATTCCACCTGCCGCGCGCCAGCCCGCACCGCCGCCAGCGAATTGGCGACCGCCAGCCCCAGGTCGTTGTGGCAGTGGACCGAAAAGACGGCCTTGTCGGCGTTCGGCACCCGTTCGATCAGGCTGCGGATGGTGTGGGCGAACTGCTCCGGCACGTTGTAGCCGACCGTGTCGGGGATGTTGATGGTGCGCGCGCCGGCGTCGATGGCCGCCTCGACGATCCGGCACAGAAAATCCAAATCGGAACGGCCGGCGTCCTCGGCGGAGAATTCCACGTCATCGGTCCAGCGCCGGGCGCGGTGCACCGCCTCGACCGCCCGTTCGATCACTTGATCCGGCTCCATCCGCAACTTCATCTGCATGTGAATGGGCGAGGTGGCGATGAAGGTGTGGACCCGGCAGGCCGCGGCGTCCTTCAAGGCTTCGCCGGCCCGGTCGATGTCGGCGTCGGCGGCGCGGGCCAGCCCGCAGACCACGCTGTCCTTGACCGCTCGCGCCACCGCCCGCACCGCCTCGAAATCGCCGGGGCTGGCTATGGGGAAGCCGGCTTCGATCACATCCACCCGCATCCGCTCCAACATCTTGGCGATACGGACTTTTTCTTCCTTGGTCATGGACGCGCCAGGGCTTTGTTCGCCGTCGCGTAGCGTGGTGTCGAAAATGATCAGTTGGTTCATGTGGCGCTCTCCAGGTGAGGTTCTCCCACCGTGCCGGACGGGGTGGTGGATCACGGTGATCGGTGGTGGCGATTATGGCGATTTTGTAGGCTTTGTCAGCCGAATCTTGCGGGCATCACGGTGGTCGAACGGGCGTCACACCCCGTTAAACCGGGGTTGTAGCGCCGGAAGCCGAACGAATAGGTTTCAGTAAACCGTTATAAATGTTATAATTTTGCTGTATTCAAGCCTAAACTGTTAAAAAACTTCAGCTTTCGACCGGACTGGTTTGCGCCATCGACATGTCCGATACGGCCGGGTAAAGGACTGCGACAGCACATCGGGTTGATACTGTGGGAGCGGAGATGGCTTCGCCACCGCATCGCGTGAAGCAGAACCGTATGGAAGTCTGCATTTTGCTCGATTTTCCGCAACATGAATTGGCTAGACTGAGCGGGTGCCGCACGGTTCCGCTGTTTGCGGCGCAGTCACCAGGACCGCGCCACTTCACCGCGCCGGCATTGAGCCGGGCGCTGCCGGGCTTCCAAACGAACGTCGCGTTCAATCGCTTTTAAAACTCTAACGTGTGGGCGTGGCAGCATGGCTGCGCGGTCGCTGGCCATGCTATCCCGACACGGAAGGTGGCCAGCTTATGAATGACCTCACGCCAGGAGCCCATTATCTCGGCAACCGTCAATGCGCCTTCATGCTTTGGGCCCCGTTACTGAAACAAGTGGCGCTGCATCTGGTGGCACCCCAGAACCGGCTGGTTCCCATGACCCGCGACGCCTGGGGCTATTGGCGGACCACCGTGACCGGCATCGACCCCGGCGCGCTGTATTTCTACCGGTGGGACGGCGAAACCGACCGCCCCGATCCGGCCTCGTACCATCAGCCCGATGGCGTCCACGGCCCCTCTCAAGTGGTGGATCACACTTTCGTCTGGAGCGATGGCAACTGGCGACCGCCGCCGCTGGAACGGTGGGTCATCTACGAATTGCATGTCGGCGCCTTTACCCCCGAAGGCACGTTTGACGCCATCATTCCCCGCCTGCCGGAACTGCGCGAATTGGGCGTCACCGCGCTGGCGCTGATGCCGGTGGCGCAATTCCCCGGCGACCGCAACTGGGGTTATGACGGGGTTTACCCCTACGCCGTTCAGGCGTCTTACGGTGGCGTGGAAGGCTTGAAACGGCTGGTGGACGCCTGCCACCGCCAAGAGCTGGCGGTGACCCTGGATGTGGTCTACAACCATCTCGGCCCCGAAGGTAATTACCTGTGGGGGCTTGGGACCTATTTCACCGACCAGTACCGCACGCCGTGGGGCGACGCCGTCAATTACGATGGCCCCTACAGCGCCGGCGTGCGCGATTACGTGGTCCACAACGTCCGCTATTGGTTGGAGACCTGTCACTGCGACGCCTTGCGGCTGGATGCGGTCCATGCGATTTACGATTTTGGCGCGCGGCATATTTTGGCGGAACTGGCCGCTGTCGCCGCCGGTTGCGGGCGGCGGCAGGGCCGGCCCTGTTATCTGATCGCCGAAAGCGATCTGAACGACCCGCGCTTGATCCGCCCGCCCCAGGTCGGCGGTTACGGTCTCGACGCCCAATGGAGCGATGACTTCCATCACGCCTTGCACACGGTGTTGACCGGCGAGCGGCACGGTTACTACGCGGATTTCGGCGACATCGAACAATTGGCGCAAGCTTACCGGCAACCCTTTGTCTACGCTTGGCACTATTCTCCGCACCGCCGGCGCTGGCACGGTGACGGTGCGCGGGATTGTCCGGCCTGGCGCTTCGTCACCTTCGGCCAGAACCACGATCAAGTCGGCAACCGCCCGCTGGGCGAGCGGTTTTCGACCCTGTTGCCGTTTCCGGCCTTGAAGCTGGCGGCCGCCGCGGTGCTGCTGTCGCCCTATCTGCCCTTGCTGTTCATGGGCGAGGAATACGGCGAACCCCGACCGTTTCTTTATTTCATCAGCCACGGTGACCCGGCCTTGATCGACGGGGTGCGGCGGGGACGGCGCGAGGATTTCCTGGAGTTTGGCGCCGGGGGCGAAGCGCCGGACCCCCAAGCCGCCACCACCTTCGCCGCGTCCAAGCTGCGATGGGAGCTTGCTAACATTGGCCGGCACGGCCAGTTGCGCGCTTTCTACCGCGAGCTGTTGCGCTTGCGCCGGGAAACGCCGGCGCTGGCCCGGCTGGATAACGCCAGTCTGGCCGCCGCGGTGATCGCCCCGACGGTGCTGGAGTTAAGGCGCTGGTGCGATGAAAGCCGGATCATCGCTTGGCTCAATTTTTCCGACCGACCGGCGACCGTGACTGTGGTCCCTGGCGCGGGACCGTGGCGCCGCCAGCTCGACGCCGCCGATCTCGCCTGGGGCGGCGTGGGGTCCGACCTGCCGGAGATCCTCGCCGAAACCGAGCACCCGTTGGTGCTGCCCCCCTACGCCGTGGCGGTCTATGCCGCCGATCTTTTCGCCGGATCGCCGCATTTGGAGGCTCTTACATGATGCGTGTCCCCATTGCGACCTATCGTTTGCAGTTTACCCCTGACTTCGGTTTTGACGCCGCCACCAGCATCGCGCCCTATCTGGCCGAGCTGGGGATATCCGACATTTATGCCTCGCCGATTTTGACGCCACGCCGTGGCAGCCAGCACGGTTACGATGTGGTGGACCCCCACGCCATCAACCCCGAACTGGGTGGCGCGGAGCGGTTCGAAATGCTGGTGCAGTATTTAAAACAACTGGGGATCGGCTGGGTGCAGGATATCGTCCCCAATCACATGGCCTTCGACAGCCAGAACCCAATGCTGGTGGACGTGCTGGAAAACGGCCCGGACTCACGCTACCACGAATTTTTCGACATCAACTGGAACCACCTTTACGAAGGGATCAAGGGTCGGGTACTGGCGCCGTTTCTGGGCAAGTTTTACGGCGATTGCCTGGAAAGCGGCGAGCTGCAATTGCGCTACAGCGAAGCGGGGCTCGCCGTTTACTACTACGAGTTCCGCTTTCCGATCCGCATCGAATCCTATTACCGGGTGCTGACTTACGACCTGGGTCGGCTGCGCGCCCGGCTCGAACGCACCCACCCGCATTTCGTGAAGTTTCTGGGCGTGCTTTATCTGCTCAAATACATCCCTTCCGGCGAGGAAGGGCGGGAGCGTGACGACCAGATTTCCTTCATCAAGCAAATGCTGTGGGAACTGTGGAACGCTAGCTCCGAAGTGCGCGAGTTCATCGGGGAAAACACCCGCACCTTCAACGGCGAAGCCGGTAAGCCGGAGAGCTTCGACCTGCTGGAAAACCTGCTCGACGAGCAGTTTTTTCGGCTGTCTTACTGGAAGGTCGGCAACGAAGAACTCAATTACCGGCGCTTCTTCACCATCAACGATTTGATTTCCTTGCGAATCGAGGACCCCAGAGTCTTTGAGTTCACCCACGAGTTGATCCTGAAGCTGGTGGCCGAGGGCAAGATCAACGGCTTGCGGATCGATCATATCGACGGGCTTTACGATCCGGCGGAGTATCTCAACCGGCTGCGCGAGCAGGCCCCCTACGTCTATCTGGTGGTGGAGAAGATCCTCGGACACGGCGAGGAGCTGCCGGTGAGCTGGCCGTGCCAGGGGACCAGCGGTTACGACTTTCTCGGCGCCAGCAACGGTCTGTTCTGCGATCCGGCCGCCGAGCAGAACTTCACCGCCCTGTACCACGCCTTCACCGGCGACGCCACCGCCTGCGAAACGCTGATCGAGCGCAGCAAGCGCATGATCGTGGCCCGGCATCTGGCCGGCGACATCGACAGCTTGGCGCACGTGCTCAAGCGCATCTCCGAACGCTACCGCTACGCCAGCGACTTCACGCTTTACGGCCTGAAAGCGGCGCTGGTCGAAATTCTGGTGCTGTTCCCGGTCTATCGCACCTACATCGACCGCACCGGCGCCAGCCGGGCCGATCAGGACTGTATGCGGCGGGTGATCGCCCAAGCCCGGCTGAACCTTCCCAATTTCCGCAACGAACTGGAGTTCGTCGAGCGCTTTTTGCGGCTGGAGTTCGACGAGAACATGGCGGCCGAGGGCAAGGATCAGTGGCTGCATTTCATCATGCGCTTGCAGCAATTCACCGGTCCATTGATGGCCAAAGGCGTCGAGGATACCGTGTTCTATGTCTGCAACCGCTTGTTGTCACTCAATGAAGTCGGGGCGGGACCGCTGCATTTCGGCATCGACCTCGACGGGTTTCACGCCTTCAACCAGCACCGGGTCGCCTGCTGGCCGCACGCGATGAACGCCAGCGCGACCCACGACACCAAACGCGGTGAGGATTCCCGCGCCCGGCTGAACGTGCTGTCGGAACTGCCGGCCGAGTGGGAAGAGCATGTGCGACGCTGGCACGAGATCAATTTGGCCCACAAGGTCAAACTCGGCGAGCGGCTGGCGCCCGCGAACGACGATGAATACCTGTTCTATCAAACCCTATTGGGGGCGTATCCCTTCGATCTGGTCGAATACCCGGCCTTCATCGAAAGGATCAAGGCCTATCTGATCAAGGCCGTGCGCGAGGCAAAAGTGCATACCCATTGGTTGGAGCCGGACAGCCAGTACGAGAATGCCTTGCTCGCTTTCGCCGAGCGGGTGTTGGAACCCGGCAGGGACAATCCTTTCCTTCAGGCGTTCCTGCCGTTTCAGCGCAAGATCCAGCACCACGGCATCCTCAATTCGCTGGCTCAGACCCTGCTCAAACTCACCACGCCTGGCCTGCCGGATTTTTATCAAGGCACGGAACTGTGGGATTTGAGCTTGGTGGACCCCGATAACCGGCGACCGGTGGATTTCGAGCGGCGCGGCGCTCTACTGAAGGCGCTTCAAAGCCACGCCAGCGAAAATCTTGCCGGCTTGCTCAAAGAGTTGGTGGCGGCGCCCGAGGATGGCCGCATCAAACTGTTTTTGATCTATCGGGCGCTCCAGGCGCGACAGGCGGAGCGGGAGTTGTTCCAGCACGGGGCCTATCAGAAGCTGACCGTCATCGGTAGCCTCAAGGCGCATGTGGTGGCCTTTGCGCGAGAGCTGGGCGAGCGGCGGGCGCTGGTGGTGGCGCCGCGTTTTTCGACCGGTCTGGTCAAGGATGGCGAGTGGCCGTTGGGTGAGGCGGTCTGGCACGAGACAAGGGTGTTGCCGCCGCCCGGTTCGCGCCTGCGCTGGCGCGATGCCTTGAGCGGGCAACTGGTGCAGGGAGAGGAAGCGTTGTGGCTGCGGGAAGCGCTGAAACATTTCCCGGTGGCGCTGCTGTTCAACGAGCCCGGCCCGGGTGGTTGACCGGCGGTCCGGCGTTCGGTCTCCAGCGGGATCTATTTGGGTCCGGCGGGCTCGTTCGGAGCGCGGGCGCGCCGGCGCGCGCGCTGGCGCAGCCGGAACAGGAACAGCGCCGGACCCGACAGAACATACACCAGGAAGCCGCAGAACAGCACCTTGGGCGGGTCGATCGAGATGACCACCAGAGTGAGCACCACCAGCAGCACGGAAGCGAACGGGACCCGCTTGTGCAAGTCGACCTGCTTGAAGCTGAAGTAAAGGATCTTGCTGAACATCAAAGCGCCGGCGCCGACGGTGATGATCAGCGCCGGCCACAGCAGCTGTGAGCCGGTCAACCCCAGATCGGTGCCGAACCAGACCGTGCCGCTGACGATGGCGGCGGCCGAAGGGCTGGGCAGCCCGATGAAGTAGCGTTTATCGGTGCTGCCGTGCTGGACGTTGAAGCGGGCCAACCTCAGTGCGGCCATCACCGTATAGAAAAAAGCCGTGAGCCAGCCGAGCTTGGACAGGAACGGCCCCATGCCGATCATGGTGCTGAGCGCCCATTCGTACATGATCAGGGCGGGGGCCAGGCCAAAGGAAATCAAGTCCGCCATGCTGTCGTATTCCGCGCCGAACTCGCTTTCGGTGTGGGTCAGGCGGGCGACCCGCCCGTCCAGGCCGTCCAGCACCATGGCCACGAACACCGCGACGGCGGCCGGCTCGAAGCGGCCTTGCAAGGCGGCGATGATGGCGTAGAAGCCGCAGAACAGCGCGGCGGTGGTGAACAGGTTGGGGAGCAGATAGACGCCGCGCCGGCGGCGTTTTTCGGGTGCTGGTTCGCTGATCATCAGGCTTGCCTTGAAAGCTTTAATGCGGTCGGTTCGGGTGATTGGAACTGAGTCATTTCTTGCGCTTGTCGCGGATATAAAGACCTTTTGCCCGACTGGCGCCGTGCTGGCGCTCTTCGAGATCGAAAAGACCGATGGCCAATACCAGGTCGCTGAGCTTTCCATAGCCATAGTTTCGGGGGTCGAACTCTGGAGACTGCTGGGCGATGTGATGGCCGACCCTGCCGAGGTTGGCCCAGCCGCTATCGTCCGATACGGCCTCGACGGCGCTGCGGACCAGGTTCACCAGCTTAGTGTTCGCTTTAAGTTGGTTGGTTTCTTGTTTGCGGTCGAGCGCTTCCGATTCTGGCTGGGGCAGCAGAACTTTGGTGAAGATGAACTTATCGCAGGCATGGATGAAGGCTTTCGGGGTTTTCTCCTCGCCGAAGCCGTAAACCAGCAGGCCTTCTTCCCGGATGCGGGAAGCCAGGCGCGTGAAATCGCTGTCGCTGGAAACCAGGCAGAACCCTTCAAAACGGCGGGTGTACAGCAAGTCCATCGCGTCAATGATCATGGCGCTATCGGTGGCGTTCTTACCCACCGTGTAACGAAATTGCTGGACGGGCTGGATCGAGTGGTCGAGCAGGACCGATTTCCAGCCGTTCAAGTTCGGCGTGGTCCAGTCGCCGTAAATTCGTTTGACGCTCGCAACCCCGTATTTGACGATCTCTCTGGCCAGTCCCTCGATGATGGCGGGCTGAGCGTTGTCCGCATCGATCAAAACCGCCAGCCGATGCTGGAGAGGTGGGTCGTTGTTCATCTTTCGACGGCCGCCTTCCGGGTCGGCTTAAAAAAATTGGAGCGCGGATCGGGAGTGAAAAGTCCGCGCCCCGGTTGTCCCCGTTTTGCCGGGCGAACCTCAGTTCTTGGTGGTATCCACCAAGCGGTTGGCCTTGATCCAGGGCATCATGCCGCGCAGTTTTTCACCCACTTGTTCGACCGGATGCTCGCGGCTGATGCGGCGGTTGGCCCGCAGCACCGGCGCGCCGGCCTGGTTCTCCGCGATGAATTCGCGGGCGAACTGGCCGGTCTGGATTTCCTTGAGGATCTTGCGCATCTCGACCTTGGTCTGCTCGGTGACGATGCGCGGGCCACGGGTGAAATCGCCGTATTCGGCGGTGTTGGAAATCGAGTAGCGCATGTTGGCGATGCCGCCCTCGTAGATCAAATCCACGATCAGCTTCACCTCGTGCAAACACTCGAAATAGGCCATCTCCGGCGCGTAGCCCGCTTCGATCAGCGTTTCGAAGCCCGCCTGAATCAGCGCGGTCAACCCGCCGCACAGCACCACCTGTTCGCCGAACAGGTCGGTTTCGCACTCTTCGCGGAAGCTGGTCTCGATGACGCCGGCCCGGCCGCCGCCGTTGGCCGATGCATAGGACAGCGCCAGTTCCTTGGCTTGGCCGGAAGCGTCTTGCGCCACCGCGATCAGGCACGGCACGCCGCCGCCCTGGGTGTAGGTCGAGCGCACCAGATGGCCCGGACCCTTGGGGGCGATCATGATCACGTCGAGGTCGGCACGCGGCACCACCCCCCCGAAATGGATGTTGAAGCCGTGGGCGAAGGCCAGCGCCGCGCCTTTTTTCAGCTTCGGTTCGATCTCTTTGTAAATCTGGCTCTGGTGCTCGTCGGGAGCCAGGATCATGACGACATCGGCCGCCGCCGCCGCGTCCGTGACCGGTTTAACCGTCAGGCCGGCTTTCTCGGCCTTGACCGCCGACGCCGAGCCGGGCCGCAAGCCGACGATCACGTTCACGCCGGAATCGCGCAGGTTGAGGGCGTGGGCGTGACCCTGGGAGCCGTAGCCGATGATGGCGACTGTCTTGCCCTTGATCAGGGACAGGTCGGCGTCTTTGTCGTAATAGATGTTCATGGGCGAGTTCCTGAAAAGTTAAAACTCCCGGTCCCCGGCCGAAAGGGGCGGTGGGGACGGGGTCGCGGGGAGACAGTCAGGCGTGCAGCGCTTTTTGGCCGAGCGCGATGCCGGTGGCGCCGGAGCGGACCACTTCGAGGATCGCCTCCTTTTCGATGGCGCGCAGGAAGTTATCCAGCTTGGTGCCGGCGCCGGTCAGCTCGATGGTGTAGGTCGCATCGGTGACGTCGAGAACGTGACCGCCGAAAATATCGGCCAGCCGTTTCATTTCGGCGCGCAGTTCGCCGCTGGCCTTGGTCTTGACCAGCATCAATTCGCGCTCGATGGCTTCGGTTTCGCTGAGATCGATCAGCTTGACCACATCGACCAGCTTGTTGAGCTGCTTGACGATTTGCTCGATGATCTGCTCGCTGCCGTAGGTGACCAGGGTCAATCGGGACAGGGTTTCATCGTCGGTCGGGGCGACCGACAGGCTCTCGATGTTGTAGCCGCGCGCCGAAAACAAGTTGGCCACCCGCGACAGAGCGCCGGCCTCGTTCTCCAGCAAAATGGAAATCATGTGACGGTTATTGTTGCTCACAGCAGCACCATGCCTTCGTCGTGGGTCGAAATCATCTCGTCGCGCTCGGCCAACAACATTTCATTTTGGCTGCCGCCGGAGGGAATCATCGGAAATACGTTTTCGCCCTGATCGGTGAGGAAATCGAGGAACACCAAGCGATCCTTCATCGCGAAGGCTTCCCGCAGCGCACCTTCGACATCGCCCGGTTTCTCGATCCGCATCCCGCTGTGGCCGTAGGCCTCGGCCAGTTTCACGAAGTCCGGCAGCGCCTCGAAATAGGTCATGCAATAGCGCTTTTGATAGAAGAACTCCTGCCACTGCCGCACCATGCCCAGATA
>DPWB01000015.1:557-3574 GCA_003527885.1 Candidatus Competibacteraceae bacterium | reverse complement strand
CCACTGCCGCACCATGCCCAGATAACCGTTGTTCAGGTTGATGATCTTGACCGGGGTGTGGTACTGCTTCATGGTCGCCAGTTCCTGGGTCATCATCTGGATGCTGCCGTCGCCGGTGACGCAGGCCACGTCCTGATCGGGGAAGGCAAACTTGGCCCCCATCGCCGCCGGCAGACCGAAGCCCATGGTGCCCAAGCCGCCGGAGTTGATCCACTGGCGGGGCCGGTCGAAATGGTAATACTGCGCCGCCCACATCTGGTGCTGGCCGACGTCCGAGGTGATGATGGCCTTGCCCTCGGTCACCTCGTACAGCTTCTGGATCACGTATTGGGGTTTGATCACCGTGTCGCTGGAGCGGTAGCTCAGGGATTTGACCGCCCGCCACTCGTCGATCTGTCGCCACCAGCGCCCCAGCGCCTCGGCGTCGGGCTTGAGCTTCTCGTCGCGGATCACGTTGATCATGGCCCGCAGCACGTTCGGCACCGAACCGACGATGGGGATATCGACCCGGACGTTCTTGGAAATCGAGGAGGGGTCGATGTCGACGTGAACGATCCGCGCCTCCGGGCAGAACTTGTCCAGCTTGCCGGTCACGCGGTCGTCGAAACGGGCGCCGATGGCGATCAGCACGTCGCAGTGGTGCATCGCCAGATTGGATTCATAAGTACCGTGCATCCCCAACATCCCGACGAACTGCTTGTCGGTGGCCGGATAGGCGCCCAAACCCATCAGGGTGTTGGTGATCGGATAACCGAGCAATTGGGTGAGTTCGACCAGTTCCGGCGAGCCGTCGCTCAGGATCACCCCGCCGCCGGTGTACATCATCGGGCGCTTGGCCGACAGGATCAGATCCACCGCTTTGCGGATTTGGCCGGCATGGCCCTTGACGGTCGGATTGTAGGAGCGCAACTTGACCTTTTTGGGATAATGGAATTCGCCCTTGGCGATGGTCACGTCCTTCGGCACGTCGACCAGGACCGGGCCGGGCCGGCCGGTGCTGGCGATATAAAAGGCCTGCTTGATGGTTTCGGCCAGTTTGGTGATGTCCTTGACCAGGAAATTGTGCTTGACGCAGGGCCGGGTGATGCCGACCGAATCCACTTCCTGAAAGGCGTCGTTGCCGATCAGCGCGGTAGGCACCTGACCGGAGATGATCACCATCGGGATGGAGTCCATATAGGCGGTGGCGATGCCGGTGACCGCGTTGGTCACGCCGGGGCCGGAGGTCACCAGCACCACGCCCGTTTTGCCGCTGGCGCGGGCGTAGCCGTCGGCGGCGTGTGCGGCGGCTTGTTCGTGGCGGACCAGGACGTGCTTGACGTCATCCTGGACGTAGATCGCATCGTAGATATGTAAAACGGCGCCGCCCGGATAGCCGAACAGATATTCGACGCCTTCCTCCTTCAGACAGCGGATCAGGATTTCGGCGCCTGTCATGAGTTCCATACGGTTGATTCCTCATGGTAGATTGGGTTAAGGATCGCGAAGCGGCAAGACGGATCGGCGCAGGTGATCGACACATCATCGACGGGGCTGGTGGGTGGCCGGGCCGGGACTGCGGTCGGGCGGGGTGACCGCCGCGCGCGGGGGTGGTTCCCGGTGGCGCAACTCGTCGCAAAAGCCGTCGATACATGCTGGGCGCGGGTCTTGCGGGCTGGTTATACTACACGACATTTATTTCGAGCAAAATCCCGTTACGATGCTGGGGGAGTATCGCCTGAACGGCATGGTTCTCCCGAGGTTCAGGTCTTTTTGGAGGAATGGCATGTCGAAGCGAACGTTGTGGTGGGGGCTGATGGTCGGTTGCTGGGGTTTCACGCTGGCGGCCCAAGCCCAGCAATTCATCTACAAGTGGACCGATTCGCAGGGGCAAATCCAGTATTCCGAGCTTGCGCCGCCGACCGGGGTGCAGTATGAAATGGTGCGCAAGCCGGCTGGAGCGGAACAAAATCCGGAAGCCGCCACCCGCGATTTGAACAAGGAACAGTCCGATCTGGCCAAGCAGGTGGCCGAGCAAGAACAGAAAGACAAACAGCAGGCGGAACAGGCGCAAAAGGAATCCGAGGACGCGCGGACCAAGAATTGCGAAGCCGCCAAGAAAAACCTCAAGATTTTGCAAAGCGACAGTCCGGTGGTGAAAACCGACGCCAAGGGCAACAAGGTCGCGCTCGATCCCCAGCAGCGCGACGCCGAGCTCAAAAAAGCGCAGAAGGACCAGGACTATTTCTGCAACCCCTGATCGAACGACTGTTGCCCGAGACCGACTTCATGCGCGTATCCCGTTTCCCGCTGTTCACCGTCAAGGAAACCCCGGCCGACGCCGACGTCGTCAGCCACCAACTCATGCTGCGGGCGGGCCTGATCCGCAAGCTCGCCGCCGGCATTTACGCTTGGCTGCCCTTGGGGTTGCGGGTGCTGCGCAAGGTCGAGACGGTGGTGCGGGAGGAGATGGACCGGGCCGGCGCGCTGGAGCTGTCCATGCCCGCCGTACAGCCGGCCGAGCTGTGGCAGGAATCCGGCCGCTGGCAACAATATGGCCCGGAACTGTTGCGGATCGCAGACCGGCACAAACGCGATTTCTGCTTCGGCCCGACGCACGAGGAGGTCATCACCGAACTGTTCCGGCGCGAGATCAAGAGCTACAAACAGCTACCGGTCAACTTCTATCAGATCCAGACCAAGTTCCGCGATGAGATCCGGCCGCGCTTCGGGGTGATGCGAGCGCGGGAGTTCTTGATGAAGGACGCCTATTCCTTCGATCTCGATCAGACCTCGTTGCAGGTCAGCTATCAGGCGATGTACGACGCCTACGCCCGCATTTTCACCCGGCTGGGCCTGCGGTTTCGGGCGGTGCTGGCCGATTCCGGCAGCATCGGCGGCAGCCGCTCCCAGGAATTTCACGTGCTGGCGGATTCCGGCGAGGACGCCATCGCGTTCTCCACCGCAAGCGATTATGCCGCCAACGTCGAACTGGCCGAGGCGCTGCCGCCGGCGGGAGAGCGGCCGGCGCCGGGTGA
>DPWB01000015.1:0-205 GCA_003527885.1 Candidatus Competibacteraceae bacterium | reverse complement strand
CTGAAACTGCCGGCCGAACGGACGGTAAAAGCCATCGCCGTGGACGGGGTGGACGGGCGGCCGGTGCTGCTGCTGGTCCGGGGCGACCATGAATTAAACGCCATCAAGGCCGAGAAATTGCCGCAGGTCGGACCGTACTAGATCTCGTATGCCGTCTTCTGCTTGAAAAAAAAAAACGAAAAAATGTACAGCAGACGGAATGTCC
>DPWB01000010.1:14176-14826 GCA_003527885.1 Candidatus Competibacteraceae bacterium | reverse complement strand
GCCTGCGCCTTGGAGGAACTCTATCTGGCGCCAGAAGAAGATACGGAAACCCCCGGCCTCGCCAAACCCCGCGATTTGACGCTGGTGTACGCCGCCGGTCAGGGTGACGGTAAAACCAGAGGACTGAACCACCTGGGCCATGAAGGCTTGGTCAAACGGGTGGTCGGCGGCCATTGGGGCCTAGTGCCGAAGCTGCAAGCGTTGGCTGTAGCCAACAAAATCGAGGCGTACAACCTGCCCCAAGGCGTCATCACCCATCTGTATCGTGACATCGCCGCCGGCAAACCGGGCACGCTGACTCACGTCGGACTCGGCACCTTCGTCGATCCGCGCCACGGCGGCGGCAAGCTCAACACCATCACCCAAGACGATTTGGTACAGGTGATGACGATTGGCGAGCGGGAATACTTGTTCTACAAGGCCTTTCCGATCAACGTCGGCATCATCCGCGCCACGACCGCCGACATTGACGGCAACCTGACCATGGAAAAAGAGGCGCTGACGCTGGAGTCGCTGGCGATCGCCACCGCCGCGCGCAACTCCGGCGGCATCGTCATCGCCCAAGTAGAGCGGGTGGCCGAGCGCGGCTTCCTAAGACCAAAAGACGTGCGCGTTCCCGGAATCCTGGTCGATTGCATCGTGGTCGCCCC
>DPWB01000010.1:0-14057 GCA_003527885.1 Candidatus Competibacteraceae bacterium | reverse complement strand
TCCATCCCATCGATCCCGATGAGCGAGCGCAAAATCATCGCCCGGCGCGCGGCCTTTGAATTACCGCTGAACGCTATCGTCAATCTGGGTATCGGGGTGCCGGAAAGTGTGGCCAATGTCGCCGCCGAGGAAAAAATCATCGATCTGCTGACCATGACCGCCGAGCCGGGCGTGGTCGGCGGAATTCCGGCGGGTGGTTTGGACTTCGGCGCCTCGACCAACGTGCAAGCCATCATCGATCAGCCCAACCAATTTGATTTCTACGATGGCGGCGGGCTGGATTTGACGGTGCTGGGGCTGGCGCAAGTGGATGCGCAGGGCAACCTGAACGTTTCGAAGTTCGGGACCAAGATCGCCGGTGCGGGCGGCTTCATCAACATCAGCCAAAACTCGCGGAAAGTGGTGTTCGCCGGCACCTTTACCGCCGGAAAGCTGAAAATTGCGGTGGAACAGGGCCAGTTGCGCATCCTGCAAGAGGGCGAGACCCCCAAGTTCATCGAACAGGTCGAACACCGCACCTTCAGCGGCGTGGTGGCCAGCCAGCGCAACCAGCCGGTGCTGTATGTCACCGAACGGGCGGTGTTTCGCCTGACCGCCGACGGGCCGGAACTGATCGAAATCGCTCCCGGCATCGACCTGGAGCGAGACGTGCTGGCGCGGATGACCTTCCAGCCGCGCGTCAGCCCGCAGCTTCGGCTCATGGACGCGCGGATTTTCGGCGAGGGGCCGATGGGGCTACGCGACATCCTGTTGGTGCAACCACTCGACCAGCGACTGTCCTACGATCCGGCCAAGAATCTGTTCTTTATCAATTTCGAGGGATTGGCGATCCGCCAGCGGGGGGATATCGAGCGCATCCAGACGGCGGTGACCGACAAGCTCAAACCGCTCGGCAAAAAAGTCTTTGCCATCGTCAATTACGACAATTTTTCGATCGTGCCGGAGCTGGTGCAGGAGTACATGGAGCTGGTTGGCGATCTGGTGGAACACTATTACGTCGGCGTGACCCGCTACACCACCAGCGCTTTTCTGCGCGCCCGGTTGGGAGATGCGTTGCGCGAGCACGACCTCACGCCGCACATCTACGAAACCGCCGCCGAAGCCGCCGCGCGGCTCAATCCGGCGAAGGGAACTTGAGGATTACTAAAATCGCGGATTCATGCGGAGGCGGCCGACGGGCCGCCTCCGCCAAGGATCGGAGTTCGCAGGCCTCAGAAAAAAGTCCGGCAAAGGTTTAATCTTCGCTATTTTCGGCGCTGACGATGCTGGTGTCATCATCCCCCAACCGATCATCCATCCGCCGCATCACCTCGGCAAGCTGTCGCCTGATGACTCGCACCGCCGGCTCCAGTTGCACGATACGCCGCTCCATCCGCTCCAACTGGGCATCCTGCCATTCAGGGTGTTTGATGAGCGACTCCATGGCATTTTCCAATTCACCCAAGCGCTGCTCCATGGCATGGCTCACCCGCATCAACGAACGGCTACCGCCGCCTGACTTTTGGACGCCACCCTCGCCACCGCCCTGGTTCAATTCCTGGCCGACCGATTCGACGGCGGCCACCGAAAACTCATTCAATTCTTCCAAAAAGCCGTACAACAACAACCGATCACAAAAAACGTTGATCAGACGCGGCACACCCTGAGTAAACCGGTAGATGGCGGCGTAGGCGTCTTCGACAAACGTCGGTTTCCACCCTTCCCAACCGACCACGCGCAACCGGTGCTCGATATAGTCCCGCGTCTCCTCCTGGCTGAGCGGCGTGAGATGGCTGGACGCGATCACCCGCTGCCGCAGTTGCTCCATGCCCGGCTCCTGCAAGGTGAAGCGGAATTCTTCCTGGCCTAGCAGAAAGCTCTGCAGCAAAGGTGTTTCACCAACCTGGAAATTCGATAGCATCCGCAGTTCTTCCAGCGATCTGGCCGGTAGATTCTGCGCCTCATCGACCACCAGCAACACGCGCCGGCCCTGTCGGGCATGACCGCGCAGAAAATCCTCGAAATGTTTGAGCAAGACCGCTTTGCCCATTTCCTCGTAGGGCAAACCGAAAGAAGCCACGACGCTGCGCAGCAGCTCGTCGGCCTCCAACTGCGTGGTGACCAGTTGCGCGGCGACGACATGGCTCGGATCGAGCTCTTGAAAAAGATTCTTCACCAGGGTGGTTTTGCCCGTCCCGATGCCGCCGGTGATGACGATGAAGCCCTCGCCCTGGCTCAACCCGTAGCGCAAATAGGCCAACGCCCGCGTGTGAACGCGACTGCCGAAGAAAAACCGCGGATCGGGGCTCAGCTGGAAAGGCTTGGTGCTGAAACCGTAATAATCGATATACATTTAGGGTTTAAAATTTCATATTAAAGCGAATATTAAGCCGGTTCTCACGAAAACCTCGCTCGGCGGGATCGGCGTCGTTCTCGTAGTAGCGATAGCTGATCAAACCGCCAGAATCGGGCGTGAACGCCCGCGCCAACCCAACCACCGACACCCAATACTCGTTATTCTGAGCCTGGCCTTGTTGGTTTTCACCCAACTCATCGCGCTCCCAGCCCGTCCCGATAAAGGAAGCGGTACGGGGCGCGAACCGCCACGTCCACAGCGCGCCGGCCCCATAAACCCTTTCGTCGTCCGCGGCGGTTTGACCGGCCCGATCCTCGTTAAACGCATTGAACGACCAGTCGGTCGAACCGCGCCGGTAGGTCATGCCCGCATCGAGCCGCTTGCGCCGGAAATTGCGGTTGCTCAGCCCGAATGGCCCTTCGGTGGCCACGGCCTGACCCTGATCGGCCAAGGGCAACGGTTGGCCATCTGGACCCACCCCGAGCAAACCGTTGCCGAACAGTTGCCGCTCGTTGGTCACCTCATCGGTATACGCCAGCGACCACACGCTGGAGCGGGTCCGGTGATTGAACAAGCCCTGCCAGCGCACGCCCGGATCGACCCCAAAATCCTGCTCGCGCCGGCTGATCTGCAAGTTGGTCCGGGTGGATGGATTCCAGCGCCCGGATAGCTCGTTGACATCCGGCCCGTACAACCCTTTGACTTCCAAGAAACGGCTGGGCGTCCAGACCGCCCCCAAACCCCAATAGGTGCCATCAGGGCTATTTTCGAAACCCGTGACCCGATTGTTTTCGTAGCCCGCCTCACCCAGCAAAGCCCACTCTTTGTCGAGCTGATAGTTCAGCTGGGCGGTGGCGTGTTCTCGCTTGTCGTCGCCATGGGCGGCACCGTTGATGACGATTCCTTGATTATCTTGCTGTTCTTGCTGGTAAAAATAAGCGACATTCCAACGTACCTTGCTGGACTGACGGCCGCTGGTCAGATTCAGTTCGACCGTATTGGTCTGGCTGTCGCCGGTCGTGGTTCTGACGCCCGGCTGTTGTGGGTCGACGCTGCTTTCTTCGTCGTAGAACACCGTATCGTAGCGATAGCGCAGCAAGACATCGGCCCAACCTCCCAGATTCTGGCGCCAGTAGGGGCTGACGCCGAAACGATAACCGGTCGCTTGGTTGTCGGTCAGCGCAATATCGTTGAAAATGCTCAGCGGATTGAACAAATCCCTCCCACCCGGCAGCCCCAAATCAAAATTGCTGAAGACGGACAAACCGGAGGGAACCCCACCGCTCGACCCCAAGTTGCCGGCATCGGTTCGCCCGTCCGAACTGACGGCCACTTGCGAGATCAAGCCATAGGCATCCAAAAACAGGTTTTTCTGCAAAAGCTCGGCGGTCCCAAACGCCTGTAGCTCGTTATTGACCGTGCTGGCGTCGCCGTTGTTGGTGTACAGCAGCCCTTGGGCCGTGTAATCGAGCCGCAGGTCGAGCCGCCCTCCCCGCTTGCGCACGCTCAGGCCCGGATCCACCTGGAAGATGAGATCGTGCTCGGCGTTATCCGCGGGGGCCAGCCCGATATTGTCCGAATAGGTGGAACCGAGACTGATGCGCGGCGTGATGCGCCACTCTCCGGCTCTATTATCGGCTTCTTGGGCCTGCGCCCACCCGCAGCCCACCGCCAGCGCTGCCGCCAATAAAGCTTGGCTCAGCTTGAGGCCCCGGTGTCCTTCGGTCGTGTGCACGCGGCTCGCGAAATTCATGTTTCTCCTCCAAGACCGGATAACCCCAGCGGTTATCGGCCTTCCTCTCCGCTACCGCGACTGTACTGGTAACCATAATCGTAAGTACGGTACTTCGAACCGAAAACCTCGCGGGTTTTGTTCAGCACGAATCCGACGATCTGATCGGAATTTAGCATGGACAAGGCGTCTTTCACCTGGGATTGCAGGGTTTTATCGGCCTCGACCACCATGATGACTTGGCCCATCAAGCTGGCCAGGATGCTGGCCTCGGTCGTCGCCAGCAAGGGAGGCGCATCGAAAATAATGATCCGGTCGGGATAGCGCTGGCTCATCTCCGAGGTCAAGCGCCGCATGTTTTCGCTCGCCAGCAATTCCGCCGACAAATGGTGGGCGCCCCCCGCCGGCAAAACGGTCAACGCGGGAATGTTGGTATTGACCAGCACATCCGCCAAATCCAGCCGGTCATCGATTAAAAAATCCACCAATCCCTGTTCGGCCTCAAACCCCAGGGTCTTGTTGATCGAGGGTCTAAGGATATCGGCATCCACCAGCAAAACCGTGCGGTTGCGTTCGGTCGCGATGCTCAAGGCCAGATTGCACGCGGTAAACGTTTTGCCCTCGCCGGGACGAGCACTGGTTATTCCCACCAGATTCGGATGTTTGGCGATGGTCGCGCCTTTACCATCCATGTTCATCAGCAATGTCCGTTTGATGTGACGATACTCTTCCTTGGTCCGGCTGCGTTGGGCATCCACAACCAACAAACCCGCCGCGCGCATCCGTTCCATATCCAGCGTCACCGAGCGCTGGGTTCGCTTGTTGGCCGCCGCCTCGGAAACGCGAACGACAGTCTGCTCCTTGGTCAACCCGGCGGTTCTTTCGATGCTGTCTCCCTGACCGGCGACCGATGGGCGCACGACGGGCGGCGCGCTCGCGCCTGGAGCCAGCGACCGGCCGAACATGGCTTTTTCAATACTGTCCATCATCCTGCTCCCTACCACCCGCCGCTCGCGGTCATTGAAACCCCACTCTGTCGACCACGATCAAGCCGGCGTAAACCAACACCAGTACCCCGACCAGTCCGACATACACGATCGCCATTCTGCGCTCCCGGCTGACGACGGCCGGCGGCAGGACCGCGCTGACGCTGCCAAACACCGGAATGTCGGCGATCTGCTTCAGGCTGAAACGGCTGTCGAAGGTAGGCCAGAGTTGTGCGACCAGGAAAGCCAACCCTATGCCGGCCGCCAACCCGGCTCCCAGCACCGCGGTCATCAACAGCAGCCGGTTGGGGCCGGTCGGCTTCAGCGGCGCGCGAGGCGGATCGAGAATCTTGAAGCGGATCTCCTGTTTGGAGCGTTCGGCTTCTTGAGACAATTTCACCGATTCGCGCCGCGACACCAGTTCGTCGTATTTTTTGCGGGTGCCTTCGTAGTCGCGGTTCAGCGCCGCCAATTCGGCTTCAATCTGCGGCAAGACGCTGACTTGTGACTGTAGCTCTCTATAACGCCTTTGGTACTCGTCGACCCTGACCCGCAACGAAGCCACATTAGCCTCTTCCTCAGCCAGCCTGACTTTGAGTTGCTGATAGACGGTATTGACGTTCTGCGCCCTGGAACCGCCGTTGCCGCTCTCGGCCAAACTGGCCGCATAGCGCAGGCGCTCCTGCTCGCGCTGCTTTTTCAGATCGGCAATGGTCTGTTTCAATATATTGACATCTGGATGCTTGGCGGTGAACTTGATCAGCAGTTCATCCAGGTTCTGCTCCAAGCTCTGAATGCGCTGGTCGATGGGCAAGGCGACCACCTCGCCGTCGCCGCGCAGCTGCTGCTGGAGGGCTTGGGCGATCTGCTGCTGCAAGGAGTTGCGGCGGTTTTCCGCTTGGGAAAGCTCCAGCCGCCCCGTGGAAAGATCGCCGGCATATTGCTGCAAGCGAGCGTTATAATTTTGGCCTTCCGAAGGCATCAGGCCGGCGTTTTTGAGCTTGAACGCCTTCAGCCGGTCTTCGGCTTCAAGCAGTCGAACCTCGTAATCGGCGATTTGTTCATCGAGAAAACGCTGGGCGGCCGCGGAATCCTGTTGGTTGCCGCCGACCAAATTGCTCTCGAAAACCGCCAGCGCCGACTCCACCACCCGTTTCGCGAACTGCGGGTCGCGATCCTCGTAGGTGATCGTGTAAAGATTTTCCTTCTCCCGACCCGAGCCCACCAAGTTAATTTTGTTCTGGAGCTTGTCGAGCCAACGCTCCTTCGCCTCCAAGTCCTGAATCTGGTTGTCCAGACCGGCTTTGTGGGCGATCTGTTCCAGATTCGGGCGAGTCAACAAGGTTTTCATGATCAACCCGACCTGAGTGTCGGGATTGACTTCCACCGTCAACCCTTGCAGCAGGGGCCGCAAGATGGTTTGCGTGTCCACGAACGCCTTGGCCGAAACTTCATACTGATCGGGAAGCTTGAGCACCCCGATCCAGCCGATCACACAAACCAGCCACGCCAAGGCCATGGCATACCAGCGCTTGCGCCATATCCCGCGCAAGTAACTCAGGACTTGCTCGACAAGATCGTTCATGTCCGATTCTCTTGGCCCGTCACCACCAGCTCAAAACCACGACTCGGGAACGATCAGGATATCTCCGGGCAACATGTCGACATTCGCGGTGATATCGCCGTTGAGGAGATCGTTCAAGCGGACTTGATATTCCTGCTGCTTGCCCTCGACGATGCGCACCACCTTGGTCCGGTTGCCATCGGCGAACTCGCTCAAGCCGCCCACGGCCACCATCACGTCCAGCAAAGTCATTTTCTGCCGGTAGGCGATCGCTTGCGCCCGCGGCCCGGCCGACCGACCGGTGTCGGTGGTGGTGCTCTGCTGGCTGTTGACTTGGCCGATGACCCGGATCTGCTCGCTGTAGGGGCCGATGCCCCCCGCGACGATCACGGTGACAATGGGCTGGCGGATATAGGTTTCCAGCGCCTTTTCCAGATCGCGAGCCAGTTGGTTGGGCGTCTTGCCGCTGGCCTGTAAATCCTCCACCAGCGGCGTCGTGATTTTGCCGTCCGGTCGGACGGTGACGGTCTGCGAAACTTCGGGGTTACGCCAGACGAAAATCTGTAGCTGGTCACCCGGACCTATCTGATAGTTATAGGTCTCCGGTGTAGAAGTCTGGGAGCTATAAGCCGTCGATGGCGGCAGACCACTCTCTGGCTTGGCACAGGCAGCCAACAACACAACGGCTGCCATCACTCCCCCGATATTGGCCCATCTACCCAACACCTCACGCTTTTGCATCCGCTACAACCCCCAATACCGTTGAAATATCCAAATCATCCGCTCGATCCGGCAGTCCGACCCGGCCGAACCGAGTTGCCATTCCGCATCGCCAAACCGCTGGCGGCTGGAGCAGAAAACGCCAACCGATCCATCAGAAACTGATTATCCGCGTATTTTCCACATATTATCCACCTAAAATATCGCTATCGTAACGACTGAGCGGTTCAGCAGTCTATAGCCACCATGCGACCAGAAAACTCATCGGCGGTCTTTATAACCCTTCAGCACCTGAGCAAACGCTATGCCGAAGGCGATCAAAACCGGGTCATCTTCGCCGACTTGAGCCTGGAGATCAATCGAGGCGAATTCGTCGCGTTGCTCGGGCAGTCGGGTTCCGGTAAATCCACCTTGTTGAATCTGCTCGGCGGAATCGACTTGCCGGATACCGGAACCCTCTGTATCGACGGCCGGGTTATCACGGGTCTGAACGAGATCGAGCGCACCCGGTTCCGCCGCCGCCATATCGGCTTTGTCTTTCAATTCTTCAATCTTATTCCGACCTTGACCGTCGAGGAAAATCTGCTGCTACCGTTGGAACTGAACGGTTTCACCACCGCCGGACAGCGCGTTCGGGCCCTGGAATTACTGGAGGCGATCGGCTTGGGCAACCGTCGGCGCAGCTTTCCCGAACGCCTGTCCGGCGGCGAGCAACAGCGGCTGGCGATCGCTCGGGCCGTGGTTCACCGGCCTGCGCTGCTGTTGGCCGACGAGCCGACCGGCAATCTGGATACCGCCACCGGCGAACGCATCCTGGAGCTACTGCTGAACCTGCATCGCCAATCGGGAACCACCATCATCGTGGTGACTCACAGCCGGGAGGTCGCCGCTCGCGCCGACCGGATACTCCACCTGGACGCCGGGCATATCCGGGAAATCGCCCCGTGACCCCGTTGCTCTGGCGCGCCTTGCTCCGCCATCCCCTGCGGCACCCCTGGCAACTGGGATTAGCCGTTCTCGGCATCGCGCTCGGCGTGGCGGTGGTGCTGGCCGTGGATCTAGCCAACGCCAGCGCCCGCCGGGGTTTCGAACTCACCATGCACCGCATTACCGGGCGCGCCACCCACCAAATCAGCGGCGACCCGCGCGGCGTACCCGAATCGCTCTACCGCGAATTGCGGGTGGAGCGCGGTTTCCGATTCGCCGCGCCCGTGGTAACAGGTTACTTACCGCGCGCCGATCACCCCGGACAGTTGCTGCAAATTCTCGGTGTCGATCCTTTCGCGGAAGCGCCGTTCCGCACCGTTGCTGCCGATGTCACGGGCCGTGATTTCAACCTGCGGGCGTTGCTGTCAGAGCCGGACGCGGCGCTGTTGCCACGCGCCTCGGGCGACCAAGTGACCCTGCAAGGCGGCGAAAAACGGTTCATTTTAAAACGCGCCGGTACCTTGGAAGGCGCGGAACTGGACGGCTTGATCGTTACCGACATCAGCACCGCGCAGGAAGTGTTGGGCTTATCGGGCCGGCTCAGCCACATCGACTTGATCCTGCCGGAAGGGGCCGCCGGCGAACGCGCCGCCACCGAGCTGCGAGCTTGGCTGCCCGCGAATTTCCGGCTGGAGCGGGCGGAAGGGCGCAATCGGGCGACGGCCGACCTCAGCGCCGCTTTCTCGCTCAATCTGACCGCAAT
The DNA here is from genome assembly GCA_003527885.1 of Candidatus Competibacteraceae bacterium. Lineage (GTDB taxonomy): Bacteria > Pseudomonadota > Gammaproteobacteria > Competibacterales > Competibacteraceae > Competibacter_A. Next base: position 5,030 of record DPWB01000010.1, on the reverse strand, counting down.
GAGCCTGCTGGCGCTGGTGGTGGGCACGTTTCTGATTTACAACGCCATGTCCTTTTCGGTGGTGCAGCGCCGCAGTCTTCTGGGAATGCTGCGCGCGCTGGGCGTCAGCCGCCGGGAACTCTTCATGGGGGTGCTGGGCGAGGCGCTCTTGCTCGGTTTGGCGGGTGTCTTGCTGGGTGGATTGTTGGGGTTATGGATCGGTTCGGGACTGGTGCATCTGGTCACTCGCACCATCAACGATCTGTATTACGTGCTGAGCGTTCGGGAGTTTCTGATCGATCCGGGTTCGCTCGCCAAAGGCGCGGCGCTGGGGTTGCTGGCGACGCTGGCGGCGGCCTGGTTGCCGGCGCGAGAAGCGGCGGACGCGCCACCCGGCGCGGCGCTGAGTCGCGCCAACCTGGAAAACCGCTGGCAAACCGCTCTCCCTCGGCTGGCGCTGGCCGGCTTGTTGTTGCTGGCCGGCGGCGGCGTGGTCGTGGGCGTGTCGCATTCGCTGGTGGCCGGTTTCGTCGGCTTGTTTCTGATGATTTTCGGCAGCGCCCTGCTGACCCCGCCGGCCGTGGTCGGCTGGGTGCGACTGAATCAGCCGCTGGTAGCGCGCCTGGGCTTGGTGGCCCGCATGGCGAACCGTGATGTCACCCGTCACCTCAGCCGGACCGGCATCGCGGTCGCGGCCTTGATGGTGGCCTTCGCCACCACGGTCGGCGTGGGCGTGATGGTGGACAGCTTTCGGGGCGGCGTGGCGATCTGGATCAAGGACTTATTAAACGCGGATTTGTACGTCGCCCCGCCCGTTACGGAGGGCGGCAACAGCGCTGGGGTCTTGCAGGCGGCGACGCTGGCCGCCTTGCGCGCCACGCCGGGCGTAGCGGCGGTTTCCACCTACCGCCGGGTCAGCCTCGACCTCAACGGGCTTCCCGTCCAGTTGGTCGCCGTCGAACTCGCACCCGCCGCGCAAGCCGGTTATCACCTGATCGATGGCAACCCGGCCGAGGCATGGCGTGCGTTTCAGGCCGGCGAGTCGGTGCTGATCAGCGAGCCGCTCGCCTATCGCCAGCGGCTCGGCGTGGGCGATTCACTGACCTTGGCTACGGCCGAGGGTCGGCGGACGTTCGCCGTTGCCGGGGTGTATTTGGATTATGGCTCGGAGCACGGCCGCATCCTGCTGCATCGCCCCAGCTACCAGCGCTACTGGCACGATGCCGAGGTCAGTTCGGCGGCGGTGTTCGCGGCTGCGGGCGAACCTCTGGCGACGCTGCGTGAACGCTTGCAGGAGCGGCTGGGCGGCCTGCAACCGCTGATGATCCGCCCTAACCGCGATATCCAGAACCGGACCCTGGAAATCTTCGACCGCACTTTCACCATCACCAACGTGCTGCGCCTGCTGGCGATTCTGGTCGCGGTGGTCGGGGTGTTGAGCGCGCTGTCGGCCCTGCAACTGGAACGGGCGCGGGAATTTGCGGTCCTGCGCGCCACCGGGATGACGCCGCGCGAGATCGGCGGCTTGGTGTCTTTGCAGACCGGCTTCATGGGCATGATCGCGGGCCTGTTGGCCGTGCCGGTCGGGCTGTTGTTGGCGGCCGTGCTGATTTTCGTCATCAACCGTCGGGCTTTCGGCTGGAGCCTGCCGTTTCAGGTTGACTCGTGGCTGCTGCTGGAAACGGTGGGGCTGGCGATAGGCGCCGCGTTGCTGGCCGGGCTTTATCCGATCTGGCGCATGGCTCACGCCCGGCCCGCCGAGGCGCTGCGGACCGAATAAATGCTCAATGTTTATCGGTGGTCAGCGGGTTTACTGTTGGCGGTGGCGTTGGTCGGCCTGACCGGCTACCGGTTCTGGCCTCGTTCGCCCGCGGCCGAAAGCGTGGCGGTCAGAGCCGCCTTGAGCGGGACCGACGACACCGGCTACCAGCGCGCTTATAGGCCTCGCCAGTTCGATTTTCCCACCGATCACGGGCCACACCCTGAATTTCGGACCGAGTGGTGGTACGTGACCGGAAATCTGGCCGATGCCAGCGGACGGCCGTTCGGCTATCAACTCACGCTGTTTCGCATCGCGCTCGCGCCGACTCCGCCAACCCGTGAGTCCACTTGGCGCGGCAACCAAGTCTACATGGGCCATTTCGCCGTGACCGATGTAGCGGAACAGCGGCACCACCCTTTTGAACGCTTCAGCCGGGGGGCGATGGGGTTGGCCGGAGCCCAAGCCATCCCGTTTCGGGTCTGGTTGGAGGATTGGGCCTTGACCGGCATTGAATCCGACATTTTCCCGATGCGGGTTCGCGCTCGCCAGGATGACATTGCCCTTGATCTGACGCTGCGCACCGCCAAGCCGGTCGTGCTGCAAGGCGACCGGGGTTTGAGCCAAAAAAGCGCCGAACCGGGCAACGCATCGCACTACTACTCTTATACCCGTTTGCCGACCCAGGGAACGATCCGGTTGGGAGGCCGCGCTTTCACGGTGGCCGGCGCCAGCTGGCTGGACCGGGAATGGAGCACTAGCGCGCTGGGGCCGGACCAGAGCGGTTGGGACTGGTTCGCGCTGCAATTGGACGACGGGCGGGACTTGATGTTCTATCGGATGCGCCGCAAGGACGGGAGCGCGGACCCGTCAAGCAATGGCGCCCTGATCGCCGCCGATGGCCAATTTCACCCGCTACGCTGGAACGACGTGGAATTGCAGCCGCTCGGCGAGTGGGCCAGCCCGGTGACCGGCGACCGCTATCCCGCCGGCTGGCGGCTGCGGCTGCCCGCCGAACGCCTGGAGTTAACCGTCACGCCGAAAGTGGCCGAGCAAGAGATGCGACTGACGGTAAAGTACTGGGAAGGGGCTGTCACCGCGAGCGGGCGTTCTGGAGCGAACCAAATCAACGGGCAAGGCTATCTGGAAATGACGCGATACGAAAAACCGGTCAGCCGATAGTCCCGCGCTGCCGCCGCGCCTCGAACAGAAAAATTCCGGCCGCCACCGACACATTCAAACTTTCGACACCGCCTCCGGCCATCGGAATCCGGGCCAGATGGTCGCAAACCTCGCGGGTCAGACGGCGCAGACCCTTTTCTTCCGCGCCTAACACGATGGCGGTCGGAGCGGTAAAATCGATCTCATAAACGCTCGTCTCCGCCTCTCCCGCCGCGCCGACCACCCATACGCCCTGTTCCCGCAACGCCCGCAATATCCGCGCCAGATTGGTCACCGGCACGAACGGCACGATCTCCGCCGCGCCGCACGCCACCTTGCGCACCGTCGCGTTTAAGCCAACCGCCCGATCAACCGGCGCGATCACGGCAGCAACACCCGCCGCCGCCGCGCTGCGCAAACACGCCCCCAGATTGTGTGGGTCTTGCACACCATCCAGCACCAGCAGCAACGCCGGGCCGCTCGCCGCCGCCAGCAAACCCGGCAAGTCGTCCTCGCCGTGCACCGTCTGGCGCGCCGACAACCGCGCCACAATACCCTGATGCCGCGCACCGTCGCTCAGCCGGTCCAGTTCCGCCCGGTCGGCATGATGGATCAGCACCCCAAGATGGGCCGCTTGATCCAGCAAGGCCTGCATCCGCGCATCCCGCCGCTGGCGCTCCACCCACAGCCCGCCGACCTCCTCCGGCTGGTACTTCAAAGCCGCCGCCACCGCGTGAATGCCGTGGACCACCTCCCCGGACACTCTTTTCAGCCCTTCTTGCGTGGGCCACGATTGCGGGGCGGGCGGCGCTTTTCCTCGCGACGCTCGCTGTCGGCCAACTCGAAGTCGATCTTGCGCTCGTCCAAATCCACCCGGACCACCCGCACCCGTAAGCTGTCGCCCAGACGGTAGACCTGACCCGAACGCTCGCCGCGCAACCGGTGGCCGACCGGATCGAACTGGTAGTAATCGTTGCGCAAGGCGGTGACGTGAATCAACCCTTCCACATAAACCCCGCTCAGCTCGACGAACAAGCCAAAGCCGGTCACGCCGGTGATGACGCCATCGTAGAGCTGTCCGATCTTGTCGAGCATGAACTCACATTTCAACCACTCCACCGCGTCGCGGGTCGCTTCATCGGCCCGGCGCTCGGTCATCGAGCAGTGCTCGCCCAAGCCGATCAGATCGGCGTGGCTGTAGGGGAAATCGGCGGGCTTGCCGCCGCTCAGGATGTGGCGGATGGCGCGATGCACTTGCAGGTCGGGATAGCGGCGGATCGGCGAGGTGAAGTGGGCGTACGCATCCAGCGCCAAGCCGAAATGCCCGGCGTTGCCGGGGCTGTAGGTCGCCTGGGCCAGCGAGCGCAACATGACCGTCTGAATCAGATGGGCGTCAGGCCGATCCTTGACCCGCTCCAATACGCGGGTGTAGTCGCGCGGGGTCGGCTTCTCGCCCCCGCTCAAGCCCAGGCCCAACTCGCCGAGAAAGGCGCGCAGCTTATTCAGCCGATCCTCGGTCGGCCCCTCATGGATCCGGTAGAGGCCGGGAATCTTGTGGCGCTGTAAAAACCGCGCGGCCGCCACGTTGGCGGCAATCATGCACTCTTCGATCAGGCGATGGGCGTCGTTGCGCTCGGTCGGTAAAATCCGCTCGATCTTGCGATCCGACCCATACTCGATCACCGTTTCCTGGGTGTCGAAATCCATCGCGCCACGCTGCTCGCGCGCGGCCCGCAACACCTGATACAACTCGTGCAAGCGGTCCAAATGCGGGACCAGTGCGGCGTATTCCTTGCGGAGGTGCGGGTCGCGCTCGGCGACGAGGGCCGCCGCCGTGTCGTAGGTCAGTCGGGCGTGAGAGCGCATCACCGCTTCGGCGAAGCGCGAGCGGATCAGGCGGCCTTCGGCGTTGAAGGTCATCTCGCAGACCATGCACAAGCGATCCACGGCGGGATTCAACGAGCACAGACCGTTGGACAGGGCTTCGGGTAACATCGGGATGGCGCGATCCGGGAAATAGACCGAATTGCCGCGCTTGCGCGCCTCCTGATCCAGCGCCGTACCCGGTCGCACGTACCACGACACGTCGGCGATGGCCACCAACAGCCGCCAGTTGGCCCCACGCTGTTCG
>DPWB01000390.1:1961-13742 GCA_003527885.1 Candidatus Competibacteraceae bacterium | reverse complement strand
CACCGTGAAACAGCGCGACGATCAACCCTACGACGACAGCGCGCCAAAACCGAACAGCCCACATACCCTTTCCTTTGCGCCACACCGGCGGCGAATTTATAAGTGCTCTTTTACATCAGCGACTCCCGCTCAGGCCGGGCCGCGACGCGGCGATACAGCGCCGCTACTTTTTCGGCGGTGCGCCCGATGGTGAAACGCTCCTCGAAGCGCCGGCGTGCCGCCTCGGCCAGCCGCACCCGCAATGCGGGATCGCGCAGCAAGCGTTTGATCGCTTCCGCCAGCGCCGGGGCATCGCCCGCCGGCACCAGCAAGCCGGTAACCCCTTCTTCGATGGCGTCGGTAATGGCCCCGACCGGCGTGGTGATCACGGCAGCGCCAATCGCCATCGCCTCCAGAATCGCCACCGGCAACCCCTCCATTCGGGAGGGCAGCATGAAAATGCCGCTTTCGGCCAACAGGCGCCATGCGTCAGCGCTTTCGATCCAACCCGGCAGTTCGATACGCTCCGCCAGATTCAGGCGTCGCACCTCATCCCGGTATTCCTGCACCGGCCCGTTGCCGGCCAACACCGCCGTCCAGTTCAGCTCGCGCACCTCCGGCGCGGCGAGCGCCGCCAACACCTCGGGCGTTCCCTTGCGCGGCCCCAGCTCACCCAATGACAGCAAGCGATGACCGACACGGCCGGCGGTGCGCTCGGCGATGCCCGCCTCCCGCAGCGGATCGGGAACCCCGTTGTGGATCACTACCACCCGATCCGCCGAAATCCCCAAAGAATGGGTCACATAATAACACCAATAATCACCGATTGCCACTAGATAGGTAGCATTTTTAAGACGATTGATTAAAAAATCACGCATAAAAACCGGCAAGCGATCCATGAATTCCACGAAGTCGGCACCGTGCAAATGGACGAGCACCGGCACGCCGAAGGTGCGGGCGACCATCAACAACAGGACCTTGCGCAAGATGCTGCCGTAAGCGGCCATGTGCAGATGGACCAGATCGACCCGGCCCAGCGCCGCGTTCCAGCCCAGCCGCCACAACGCGACACCGAACCAGAAGGGCATTTGCCAGAATGCGCCCGGCCCGTAGCTATCGATGACCCGGCAGTGCAGATCGGGGTTTTCCCGGTTCAGCGTCGGGATCAGATAGGCGAGGAAGCGCCCCATGCCGCCACGTCCGCGGGTGCCGCCGGGGCCGAAGTGCCATACTCGAATCGGTCGTTGCTCAGTCATAATGGTTCCATACCTTGTCGGGCGGAAGACCCGCCAGCCGCACGTTTAACGAGAGAAATAGGTAGGAACTGTAACAGATGGCTGACCAAACGTCAGCGTCTATCTAAGTTACGACAATAACAAGAGCAGCCACACCAGGGCGGCATTGAGCAAGGCCACGAACACCGCCGCCGAGCCGATATCCTTGGCCCGCCCCGACAGTTCGTGCCGTTCCGGGCCGATGCGGTCGATGGTCGCTTCGAGGCTGGAATTGAGCAGTTCGACAATCACGATCAACAGCAGGCTGCCGATCAACAGCGCGCGCTCGACCGCGCTGTCGCCCAGCCACAGGGCGAGTGGCGCGAGCAGCGCGCACAGCAGGCTTTCCTGGCGGAACGCTTCTTCGTTGCGCCAAGCGGCCTTCAGGCCCGCCCAGGAATAGCCGGTCGCATTCACCAGCCGCCGCCAGCCGCTGTGGTTTTGAAAAGCCATGACCGCTCAGAACCTGGCTGGCCGCCGGGCCAGATTGCGGTCACGGGCGTAGGCGATCGGACTCAAACACTGCAACTGGCAGGGGGTGAAGCGGGTTTCGGGCGCGATGGCGGGGCTTTCCCGCCGCCCGAAACCGCACGGATCGAAGAGCGGCATGGACCGGTTACTTCAGCGCCGCCAGCGCCGCCGCGTAATTGGGTTCTTGAGCGATTTCCGGCACCAGTTCGGTGTAGCGGACCCGGTTGTTTTCATCCAGCACCACCACGGCGCGGGCGGTCAGTCCCGCCAGTGGGCCGCTTTCCTGCAAGATGCCGTAATCTTTGGCAAAGTTGCGCGAGCGCATCATCGACAGCGGCACGACGTTGCCCAGGCCCTCACTGTCGCAAAAGCGCTTTTGGGCGAAGGGTAGATCGGCCGAAACGATCAGCACGACCGCGTCGGGATGCTTCCTGGACTCTTCATCGAGCTTGCGGGTAGACAGGGCGCAGACCGAGGTGTCGAGACTGGGGACAATACTGATCAATTTTTTCTTGCCGGCGAACGCGCTCAAGCCGACATCGCTCAGATCGCCCTTGACCAGTTTGAAATCGGGGGCCGTAGCGCCGACCGCCGGGAGATCGCCACTGGTGGTCACGGGGTTGCCTTTGAAGGTGATGGTAGCCATGAATCTCGCTCCTCAAGACAGGTTGAGAAAATCAACGGACAGCACGTACCTTTTCTATAGCTTAGACGATACAGTTTCAATCTGCCGCCGACAAACTCGGACGCGCGGTTGCGCGCCCGGATGGTCTTTGTCGAGACCGGCGGCGCGGGCGGCGACCCGGTAGGCAATGCTGCCCTCGCGCATGTCGTGCTTGTCCGGTATCAGACCAAGGCGGGGTTGGCCAGCGTGCTCGGGAACTCACCGTTTTCCTCGTCGTCGGCGCGAGCGAGGGCTTCGTAGGCGATAGCGTCCAATAAGCCATCCAACATGGCGGTAGTCTTGATCCGAAGAATCCAGCCTTCGCCGTAGGGATCCTGATTGACCAGTTCCGGGTTGTCGGCCAAATTTTCGTTGACTTCGACGATCACCCCATCTAGCGGACTGTAGACATCGGCGGCGGCCTTGACCGATTCGACTACAGCGCAGCTTTCGTCAGCGGCGACCGTGCGGCCGACTTCCGGGATTTCGATGAACACCAGATCGCCCAGCAGATGCTGGGCGTGGTCGGTGATGCCGATCAGGACGGTACCGTCGGTGCTGGCCAGCGCCCATTCGTGATTTTCGGTATAGCGCAGGTGCGTGGGAATGATGCTTTTGCTCATGTTCGGCTCCTCAACTCCGGTTCGAAGGAGATCTCGGTCGATCGGGAAAACCCCGTTAGCATGAAGGCATCATGGTAGCCTGAAATGGTCGGCGGCAGGTATATCGATCAGGGAGCTGCCCGAAGCCAACGGCTGTTTGTCACACCGCGCCGACAAGCATCATGGCATTGTTGAAAAAGAGATTTTTTATCACTTATCATTCAATCGATGCGCGTGTCCGCCAGTTATTCGCAAAGACCCGGGAAACTCGATTTTTAAGGTATGGATATCGGAACTCGGACCGTGCTTGAGGGCCTTGACTATCCACTACAACAAAAAAGAGCCATCCGGGGCCGGCGCTGAACGTAGGCCGGTACCGCCAACAGCATCCTGGCCGCAATGCCCGGCAACGAGCGCAACCAGCACTCGCCCGAAACCGTTGCAAGAACCGATGCAAAAATGGAAAGTGTCAGCCGGCAATGGGCGCGCTTCGAGTCGGCCAATACCTTGATCTGGCTTGGTAGCCGGACCGGATATCCGTCGCCTGTCCTTGCTTGACGGCCCAACCCCTTCCACTACCCGACCATGCAGCACCCACAATAAGGAACGAGAGCCCATGAGCGACATCGATCTCGACCACCTCAGAACCTGGATCGGAAAATCGCGCACCGACGAGGATTTGATCGCAGCCCGTCACGCCCGGCTGATGGCCGCCACGGTCGACTACTGGGCGGCGGACCGCATTCGCGACGGCGAGCGCTTGCCGCCATCGTGGCATTGGGTCTATTTCCTGGAAGGGCTGCCGGCGAGCCAACTCGGTCGCGACGGCCATCCGGCGCGCGGCGGGTTCCTGCCGCCGGTCCCTTTATCCAACCGCATGTGGGCCGGTGGCCGCGTTTCGCTCCTAGCGCCGGTCGTCATCGGCTCCCCCGTGCGCAAGACATCGAGCATCGTGAAAGTCGACCACAAACAGGGCCGTTCCGGCGATCTGGTGTTCGTGACCGTGGTCCACGAACTGCACTCCTTGGAGGGCGAGCTGCTGATTCGCGAGGACCAGGACATCGTTTACAAGGATTTTACGCCGCCGGGTCAAAAAACCAGCCCCCCGACCGCCCCGCCGCCCGCGCCGCACACCAAGACGTACACGCCCACCTCAACCATGCTATTCCGCTATTCGGCGCTGACCTTCAACGGCCACCGTATCCATTACGACATGGATTATTGTCGCGATGTCGAAGGCTATCCAAGCTTGGTGGTTCACGGCCCGCTGAACGCCACCATGCTGGCCGATTACGCCGAAGAACTCGGCGGCGGCCGGGTGCGCGAATTTCGCTATCGCGGTTTGGCCCCCGCGACGCTTGGCCACTCCGTCACGCTCCACGCCACTCCTGGAGAAAAAGGCATCGCCCTTCAGGCGCGGCTCGACGGCGGCACGGTCTGCATGGAGGCCGAAGCGGTCATCGGCTGAACGGCCGCCACCGCCCCGGCGCGCTGGGACACCGGCTCATATCCGTTGCACACTCACGCTAAGCTTGTGGCGTGGCAGGTATTTTCGGAGGCCGATCATGTCCTATCCCGCATCTCGTCCGACCTTTAGTTTCGACGATTACCTGCATTGGGAGCACCGGCAACCAACCCGCCACGAATTCGTGCGCGGCGAGATCTTCGCCATGACCGGCGCCTCCGACTTGCATAATGAATTGAGCGTCAACCTGTACACGCTGCTACGCCAGCACCTGCGCGGCACGCCCTGCCGGGCGGTGGCCGATGTCAAAGTGCACATCGAGACAGCGAATTGTGGTTTTTACCCCGATTTACTGGTGACCTGTGCCGAAAGCGACCGCGCCGACCATTACCTCAAACGCTGCCCGGTACTGGCTATCGAAGTGCTGTCAGCCAGCACCGCCGCTTTCGATATCGGCGACAAGTTCGCCGCCTACCGTCAGTTGGATGGCCTGCGAGAATACGTGCTGGTCGATCAGGAGCGGGTGCGCATTCGGATTTACCGTCGGCGGGACGAGCGATGGCCCGTTGATAGCGTCGACCCGTCTAAAAAGCGCTTTCGATGTCCCAAAAGAACCTGACCGCCCGCGCGTTTTGGGTGACGGCGCCCGGTCGTGGCGAACTTTTGGAGGAGCCGTTGTCCGATCCTGGGCCGGACGAGGTATTGGTCAGGACGCTGTACACCGGCATCAGCCGCGGCACCGAAAGCCGGGTGTTTCGCGGCGAGGTGCCGCCCAGCCAGTATCAAGCGATGCGCGCCCCCTTTCAGGAAGGCGATTTACCAGCGCCGGTGAAATACGGCTATTGCAACGTCGGCGCGGTCGAGATCGGCCCGGCGGCTTTGCGCGGCCGAACGGTGTTTTGCCTCTATCCCCACCAGGATTGCTATGTCGTCCCGGCGTCGGCGGTCACGCCAGTCCCAAGCCGGATTCCGCCCGGCCGGGCAGTGCTGGCCGCCAACCTGGAAACCGCCCTCAATGTATTGTGGGACGCTTCACCCCGGCTGGGGGACCGCATCACGATCATCGGCGCGGGTGTGGTCGGTTGCCTGATCGCCCGGCTGGCCAGCCGGTTGCCGGGCTGCCGGATCCAGTTAGCGGACATCGATGCGGCCAAAGAAACAGCGGCTGAAGCGCTGGGCGTGCGCTGGGTCGCGCCGGATCGGGCGGAAGGCGGGCAAGACCTGGTGATCCACGCCAGCGGAGCGCCGGAGGGCTTGGCGACGGCGCTGCGGCTGGCCGGCTTCGAAGCGGTGATCGTGGAAGCCAGCTGGTTCGGCACCCAACCGGTCAGTTTGCCGCTCGGCGAGGATTTCCACGCCAAACGACTGACGATCCGCAGCTCTCAAGTCGGCGCTATCGCCACCGCGCAGCGCCCCCGCTGGAACCGCTCGCGGCGCATGAGCACGGTCATGGAGCTGCTGGACGATCCGGCGCTGGATGCGATCTTCAGCGGTGAAAGTCCCTTTGTCGAATTGCCGCGCGTCATGGCAGAACTCAGCCGCAACCCGCAAGGTGTGTTATGCCATCGTCTGGTCTATACCCGGTAGTGGCTATTTTTGTTGCAATCGGTCGTCATAGGGGCTCCAATAACCTGTCATCCCGAGATACTTCACCTTCAACCCCAAGGTCGAGCCATCATGATGTATACCGTCTGCGTACGCGATCATTTCATGGTCGCCCATAGCTTCCGGGGAGAAACCTTCGGTCCCGCCCAGCGTTTGCACGGGGCCACCTATGTCGTCGATCTGGAGCTGCGGCGCCCCGAACTGGACCCCGAGGGCGTGGTGGTGGATATCGGCAAGCTCGGGACTTGTCTCCGTTCGGTGCTGGACGAATTGAATTACCGCAACCTCGATGAGCTGCCGCAATTCAAGGGCCGCAACACCACCACCGAATTTCTGGCGCGAGAGATTTTCGACCGTGTGGCGGCTTGTATAGAGGAAGGGCAACTGGGGGCGAACACGGCGGGGCTCAGTTCCATGCGCGTCGCTTTGCACGAATCCCACGCCGCTTGGGCGGCTTACGAAGGCCCGCTCGCTTGAAATCGGTTCATTTTCTGGTTCCCGGCGACCCGGATACCCGCACCGGCGGTTATCTGTACGACCGCCGGATCATGGCCGGCCTGACGGCGCTGGGCTGGCGGGTCGAGTTGCATCGGCTCGACGCCTCGTTTCCGACGCCGACGCCGGACGCGCTACAAGCAGCGGTCGCCATACTCGCCGCACTACCAGCGCGAGCGCTGACGGTTGTGGATGGCTTGGCGCTGGGCGCGATGCCGGCAGCCGTCGCCCCCCAGCGAGAGCGGCTGCGGCTGGTAGGTCTGGTCCATCATCCGCTAGCGCTGGAAACCGGCTTGGACGAGGCGCTGCGACGACAGCTTTATCGCAGCGAGTGCGAAGCCCTGCGCGCCGTCCGACAAATCATCGTCACCAGCCCCCACACGGTACGGGCGCTGGCGGATTACCGGATCGCCCCCGAACGCTGCCTCGTGGTTTCGCCCGGCACCGATCCGGCTCCTCTGGCGACCGGATCGACCGACGAAACCCCGACGCTGCTTTGCGCGGCGAGCTTGACCCCCCGCAAGGGCCACGCCGTGTTGTTGCGGGCGCTGGCGCGGCTCAGGCAATTACCGTGGCGCTTGCGCTGCGCGGGCAGCGCAACGCTCGATCCGGTCACCGCCACCCGCTTGCACGCTCTGACGGGCGAACTGGCGCTGGCCGATCGCGTGGCGTGGCTAGGTGAGTTGAACGCCGGGGCGCTGGCCGATCACTATCTGGAAGCCGACCTCTTCGTCCTGCCCTCTTTTTATGAAGGCTACGGCATGGTGCTGGCCGAGGCGCTGGCCCGAGGCTTGCCGATTGTCAGCACCACGGCCGGCGCGATTCCCGATACGGTGCCGGCGGGCGCGGGGTTGCTGGTTCCGCCCGGCGCTGACGCCGTGCTGGCCGCCGCTCTATCGCGTGTCTTGACCGAGCCGGAATACCGTCAGCAGCTCGCCGCCGGCGCGCGCGCGGCGCGCGGGGCGTTGCCCGACTGGCCGAGCGCCTGCGCGCGTTTCGCCGCCGCCCTCGCCGCGATGCCGGCCCGATGAGTGGTTTTTCAGCGAGCTGGCTCGACTTGCGCGAACCGGTGGACGCCGCGTCCCGCAATGCCGAGCTGAGCGCTGCATTACAGGTTTGGCGGCGGCCGTTCAAGCGGCTTTCCGTGCTGGATTTAGGCTGCGGGACCGGCGCCAATTTCCGCTTTTTAGCCCCGCTGCTGGGCGGCGAACAGCACTGGCGGCTCGTCGACCACGACCCGATTTTACTGGCGCACGGCGCACGGCGACTTCGGCGGTGGGCCGCCGCCCGAGCGATGCAAACCACCCTCGCCGAGCGCGGCCTAGCGTTCGAAAGCGCCAACGACCGTTATCAGCTGGAACCGCTGGCGTTGGATTTGGTCGGTGATTGGGACTTGCCAGACCGGCGCAGCCCCACCCTGCTCACCGCCTCCGCGCTGCTCGACCTGGTTTCGGAGCCCTGGCTGGAACGCTTGGCGGCTCGCTGCCGGCAATGGGAGGCGGCGGTTTTTATCGCGCTCAGCTACGATGGCGCTGTCGTTTGGGAGCCGGTGTTGGCCGGGGACGAGCGGGTCCGCGAACGGCTCAACCGCCACCAGCGCACCGACAAGGGTTTCGGCCCGGCGCTCGGCCCCGCCGCGCCCGCCACGCTGGCCATCTTGCTGCGGCAGCTCGGCTACCGGGTGATGTTGCGGCCCAGCCCCTGGCGGTTGGGGCCAGAGCACGGCCGGATACAAACGGCGCTGTTGGACGGCTGGAGCGAAATCGCCCGGCAATTCGGGCTCGAACCGACGGACTGGTTGCCTGAATGGACCCACCGTCGCCGGCGGCTGATCGAGCGGCGCATGTCGCGGCTTTACGTGGGACATTGGGACGTGTTCGCCTGCCCATGCGGGATCGCCGGACCTGTTTCAATCCCGCAACCAGCAGTCGAATAACACGTCTTCACCCAAAACATAGCGCCGGTGACGAGGGCGCAAGCCCTGAGATAAATCCTTGATGAGGGGCAGCGTGATCCCTGGCCGACCGGAGCCGATGACCAGCGGCGCCACGGTGATTTGCAAACGGTCCAGCCGCTTTTGCTCCAAAAACGACGAGACCGTCAGCCCGCCGCCTTCCACGAACACACTGAAGAAACCGCGCGCGTGTAATTGGTCCAAGACCGCGCACAAATCGAGAGACCGACCGCGCCGGGGCACGCCGATGATTCGGGCTTGGCCCGGCCCCGCGCCCTTGGCCAACGCTTCGTCACAAACCAGCCAAGTCGGCGCCGCCCGGTCCTGAAACACCGCATGACCGGCGGCTAACCGGCGGTTGGGATCGAGAATCACCCGCGCCGGATTGGGGCCCGCCGCCTGCCGGGTGGTGAGTCTGGGGTTATCGCATTCCACGGTGTTGGCGCCCACCACGACGGCATCGCACAGCGCTCGCACCCGGTGCAGGTGCAACAGATTTTCCGGGCCGTTCACGTAGCGGGAAGCGCCCTCCAGCGTGGCGATGCGCCCATCCAGGCTTTGCCCCAGATGCGCCACCGTCAGCGGCCGCGCCCGGCAGGCCAGCGCCAGCGGCAAATACAGCTCAAACAGCTCCGTGCTGGCCGGGTCCAACGGAATCCGGGCCAGCCATCCGCCATCGCCGGCGATGCCGACCAAGGCGGCGGGATTGGTGGCGGCCATCAGCGTCGGCTGACCGCCCGCATCGAGCCCAACTCCCAAGCGGACAACCTCTTCGGGCGATTCCCGGACATGGCGGCGCAGCGCCAGCAGCAGTGTCCAGACCTGTTTTGGCCCGAGAGCGGAAGGCGGCGTCATGCCGACGACCGTCCCAGCCATCGCTTGAAATGTAACCCCGAACCGTACACGGTCATTCGCCCACCAAGTTAGCTCTCAAACGCAACACTTGAACCACGTTGTAGCACCGTCACCCCTAAAATGCAGCCAGCAACGAAAATAAGCCAGCATGTCCTGTTATCCACTTCCCAGCTATTTTTGCTTGATGTAAAATCAAATATACTATTCACTCAAAACGACAGGCCCTCAAGGATACTGGTTGGTTTACTCTGCCACGACCCCGACGAGCCCAATAATGAACGATCAGAAGTACGATGTCATCGTGATCGGTACCAGCCCTGGGGGCGAAGGGGCCGCCATGAAAGCCGCCAAGACAAACCCATCGGTAGCGGTCAGCCGCCTTCACTATTTCGTCAACACCCCGTTCAACTATCCGACCCTGGCCGAAACGTACCCGGTCGCGGCGTTGAACGGATCGAACCGGCCGGCCTGAGGGAGGGCCTCGCATGGACATCACTCCGTATCTCAAATTGATGGTCGACAAGAATGCCTCCGACCTGTTCTTTCACGTCGGCGCGCCGGTGAACATCAAAATCGGCGGCGTGGTGCGCCCGATCGGCAACAAGGTGCTCGGGCCGGGCCAGGTGCGCGAGATCGGTTATTCGGTCATGAAGGACGACCAGATCAAGCAATTCGAGCACGACTGGGAATTGAATTTCGCCATTCCGCTGCACGGCGTCGGCCGGTTCCGCGCCAACGTGTTCAAGCAGCGCGGCGAGGTGTCCATGGTGATCCGCTACATCAAGGGCGATATCCCGCAGGTGGAAGAATTGGGTCTGCCGCCGTTGCTGCGGCAACTGGTGATGGAAAAGCGCGGCCTGATCCTGCTGGTGGGCGCCACCGGCTCCGGCAAATCCACCACCCTGGCGGCGATGATCGACCATCGCAACTCCAGCGCGCCGGGCCACATTCTCACCGTGGAAGACCCCATCGAGTTCACCCACCAACACAAGAAATCGGTAGTCGGCCAGCGCGAGATCGGCATCGACACCCACAACTACGAAAACGCCCTGCGCAGCGCCATGCGCGAAGCGCCCGACGTGATCCTGGTCGGCGAGGTCCGCGAGCGCGACGTGATGAAATACGTGCTGACCTTTTCCGAAACCGGCCATCTGGTGCTGTCCACCCTGCACGCCAATAACGCCAACGGCGCGCTGGAGCGCATCGTCAACTTCTTCCCCGAGGACGCCCGGCCGCAGTTGCTGATGGACCTGTCGCTGAACCTGCGCGCCATCGTCTCGCAGCGTCTGGTGCGCGCCCTGAACGGTGGGCTGGTGCCGGCGGTGGAAGTGCTGCTCAACAGCCCCTACATCGCCGACCTGATCCAAAAGGGCAAGATCGACTACGTCAAGGATGCGATGGAACAATCCACCGAATCGGGAATGATGACCTTCGATCAATCGCTGTTCAAACTGTATAAAGACGGCAAGATTTCTCGGGAGGAAGCCATCAAGAACGCCGACTCCAAGAATAACGTCGGCTTGCAAATCCGCTTGTCCGAAGGCTCGGGGGTCGGCGCCAGCGCCGGCGCCGGCGCCAGTTCCATCGATCTAACGATCCGCGAGGAAGACACCAATCGGGGCCGGATGCTGTGACCGGGCGGTTTCGCGCGCTGGCCCGCCGGATGGCGGACATCGCGCCGTTTCACGTCATGGCGTTGCTGGCCCGCGCCAAGGAGCTAGAAGCGGAAGGCCGTTCCGTCATCCACATGGAAATCGGCGAGCCGGATTTTCCGACCGCCGCCCCGCTCGTGGCCGCCGGCCAGCGGGCGCTGGCGGAGGGCCGCACCCGCTACACCGCCGCCGCCGGCTTGCCGGAACTGCGGCAAGCCATCAGCGAACATTACCGGATCCGCTACGGCGTCGAGGTTCCAGCCCGGCGAATCTTGATCACGCCCGGCGCTTCGGGGGCCTTGCAACTGGCGGCGGCGCTGTTGGTCAACCCGGACGATCGGGTCTTGATGGCCGATCCCGGCTATCCCTGCAACCGCCATTTCGTGCGGCTGGTGGAAGGCGAGCCGGTCGGTGTTCCCGTGGGACCGGACAGCGGTTACCAACTCACCGCCCAGTTGGTGGAGCGTTACTGGGACCACCGCACGGCGGCGGTGCTGCTGGCATCCCCGGCCAATCCGACCGGCACGGTGGTCGCGCCGGACGAATTATCCGCCATCATCGCGACGGCCGAAGCGCGCGGCGGGCGGGTGATCGTGGATGAGATTTATCACGGCTTGAGCTATGGGGCCACGCCGCAAACCGCGCTGGCGTATTCGGAACGGGTGCTGGCGATCAACAGCTTTTCCAAGTATTACGGCATGACCGGTTGGCGGCTGGGCTGGCTGGTCGCGCCGGACGATTGCGTCAACGACGCCGAGAAGCTGG